>NZ_JAFRFW010000394.1:0-4371 GCF_017434145.1 Saccharopolyspora sp.
CGCCAGGCGCGGGAACGCGGCGCCCGGGTGACCAGGGCCGTCATCGACGGTGCGCAGAAGGCGCTGGAGCGGATCGCCGGGTCGCTGCGCGCGGCCACCGACGAACGCGACACCGCGCAGGCCCAGCAGGCCGAGCACGACCAGGCGTTGGGCACGGTGCGCGCGCGGGTCCGCGAACTCGGCGGCGAGCTGGAGAAGCTCACCGACGCGGTGCACCGCGACGAGATGGTCCGCGCAGAGCAGCGGCTGCGCATCGAACCGCTCGAGAACAAGATCATCGAAGATTTCGGCATCGGGCTGGACGACCTCGTCGAGGAGTACGGCCCGACCGTGCCGGTACCGCCGACGCCCGCCGAGGTCGCCGAGTACGAAGCCGCCAAGGAACGCGGCGAAGAGGTCAGCGAACCGCCGTCGATGCCCTACGACCGCGGTACCCAGGAACGCCGCGCCAAGCGCGCCGAGAAGGACCTGTCGCTGCTCGGCAAGGTCAACCCGCTGGCGCTGGAGGAGTACGCGGCGCTGGAGGAGCGCTACCGGTACCTGTCCGGCCAGCTCGAAGACCTCAAGGCCACCCGCCGCGACCTGCTCGACGTGGTCAAGGAAGTGGACGAGAAGATCCTCGAGGTCTTCCAGTCCGCGTTCCACGACGTGGCCGAGGAGTTCAAGCAGGTGTTCTCGGTGCTGTTCCCCGGCGGTGACGGGCGGCTGGTGCTCACCGACCCGGAGGACATGCTCAGCACCGGCATCGAAGTCGAGGCGCGCCCGCCCGGCAAGAAGGTCAAGCGGCTCTCGCTGCTGTCCGGCGGGGAGAAGTCGCTGACGGCGGTGGCGATGCTGGTGGCGATCTTCCGGGCGCGGCCATCGCCGTTCTACGTGCTCGACGAGGTCGAGGCGGCGCTGGACGACACCAACCTGCGGCGCCTGATCACGCTGCTGGACCAGCTGCGCAGCACCTCGCAGCTGCTGATCATCACGCACCAGAAGCCGACCATGGAGATCGCCGACGCGCTCTACGGCGTGAGCATGCGCGGGGACGGCATCACGACCGTGATCTCGCAGCGGCTGCGCGGCTCGGAACCGGAGCCGGACCCGGCGGCTGCCGGGCCGCCGCCGGAGGTCGTCGCGGACGGGCCGGAAGCGGAATCGGGCCCGGAATCGGGCCCGGAATCGGGACCGGAGCCGGATTCGGAAGCCGCTGCGGACGCCGAGCAGCAGGCCGCGGAACACCCCTGACCTAGGACGGTTCCATGTCTCGGTGTTCCCGCCCGACATCCTCGATCCGCCGCGGGTACTGCTCGAACGCAGCACCAACCTGGTGCACCTGAACCGGATGGACCGCGGTGGGCACTTCGCCCCGGTCGAGGAGCCGGAGCTCTACGTCGGCGAACTCCGGGACTTCTTCCGGCCTTTCCGGTGATCCGGCCCGTTCGGCCTGGCGTGAGGTCGTGCGCACCGGAGGACGGCGACGGCTACCTCGGCTCGATCGTGCTGGCCGCGGATCAGGACGGTGCGTGAGGCGCCTCGGCCACGCTCGGCCCGGGCCGGTCGCAATACCGGAGATCGGCCGAGTGCTCGCGGGCATTACGGTGTGTGCCGAATCCGCCGGACGCCGCCAGGAGGCCCGCATGTCGCAGCCGTACGGTCCGCAGGGCCAGCCGTACCCGCCCGCCGGTCAGCAGGCGCCGCACGGTCAGCAGACACCGCCTCCGAACGGATACGCACCGCAGCCTCACCCGGGCGCCGGGCCGCAGTACCAGCCGGGTTCGGGCCCGGTGCCGCAGCTGTACCCGAACTCGGGGCCGATGCCGCAGCAGCAGCCGGGGTCGGGGCCGTTCCCGCAACAGCCCCATCCCGGGTCGGGCCCGTTCCAGCAGCCGCATCCGGGGTCGGGGCCGCTGCCGCAGCAGGGATACCCGCCGCAGCCCGGTTATCCGCAACAAGCCGGCTATCCCCAACAGGCCGGCTATCCGCCGCAGCCCGGTTATGCCGGCCCGTACGCGCAGCCGGGTCAGCCGCAGCCCGGGTTCCCACCGGGTTTCCCGCCGCAGCCCGACCAGAACGGCCAGCCCGGCCAGCAGCACGGCCACCTCGGGATGACCCAGCAGATGCCGGGCAAGCCTCCGATGGGGCCGCCTCCCGGCATGGGCCGCATCGTGCTGGACTCCTCCTACCTGCCCATGGCGTTCACGCTGGCACTGTTCAAGCCCGGCCTGACCATCAACGGACAGCCGGGACCGCCGGTGGGCTGGGGCAAGACCGCGATCGACCTGCCGCCGGGGCAGTACCAGATCGAGGTGCACGTCAACTACCTGTGGAAGTTCGGCTCGGCCACCGCGATGATCCCGCTGAGCGCGGGCCAGCGGGTCGACGCCTTCTACCGGTCGCCCGCCATGGCCTTCGGCGACGGCAACCTCGGCCCGACACCGCAGTCCACGCCGAACGTCGGCATGACCGTCGGTGCTTGCGTCGCGGCCGCCGTCGTCGGCCTGCTGATCGTCTTGCTCCTGTTGCTCTGATCCGCCGGGACGGCTCCGCTCACTCCGCGGAGCCGACCGGTTCGGGCGCCGGGCGCGGGTTCCGCAGCGACAGCAGGCCGCCGACGAGCAGCGTCACGACCACTCCGAGCGGGGTGAGCCACGGGAACGCCAGCGTCGCCGAGCCGCCCTCGCCGTCCGGGAACATCAGCAACGCGTCCCCGTCGCCCGCGATCGGCAACGCCACCAGCAGCACCACCACCAGCGTCGCCACGAACGCGACGATCGCGTCCAGCTGCCGCGCCCGCCGCACCAGCAGTCCCAGCAGGAACGCGCCGAGCAGCGCGCCGTAGGTGTAGCTGGCGATCTCCAGCCCGAGCTCCACCACGGGGTTGTCGGTGCTGCTGAACAGCGACGCGAACACCACGAACACCAGCGCCCACACCAGCGTCCAGATCTTGCCGAGCCGCAGCACGCCCGCGTCGTCGCTGCGCCGGGTCAGCCGCCGGTAGAGGTCGCTGACCGTGGACGTGGACAACGAGTTCAGCGACGAGGACAACGTGCTCATCGCCGCGGCGAGGATGCCGGCGATCAGCAGCCCGGACAGCCCCGGCGGCAGCTCGTTCACGATGAACCGGGGGAACAGCTCGTCCTTGCTGGCCATGCCCAGCTCGGCCGGGGCGGCGCCGCCGTGGAACGACCACAGCATGGTGCCGATGAACAGGAACAGCGCGAACTGCAGCGCGACCACCACACCGCTGCCGATCAGCGCCAGCTGGCTCTCCCGCAGGTTCCGGCAGGACAGCAGCCGCTGCACCATCAGCTGGTCGGCACCGTGCGAGGCCATCGCGAACACCGCGCCGCCGAGCACGGCGGTGATGAACGCGTACTGCTCGGTGACCACCGAAGAACCGAAATCCAGCAGCTGGAACTTGCCTTCGGACCAGGCGGTGGACGCCCAGTTCCCGGGTAGCCGGGTCGAGAGCACTCCCGCGGTCAGCACCGCCCCCGCGACGTAGACCAGCATCTGGATCGCGTCGACCCACACCACGGCCTTGATCCCGCCGAGGTAGGTGTAGATCACCGTGATGATCGAGAGCACCAGCACGATCTGCCAGTAGGAGAACTGCAGGCCGAAGGCGTCCAGCATCACCTTCACCGGGATCGCGGTGGCGAACAGCCGCAGCCCGTCCGCGAGCAGCCGGGTGATCAGGAACGTCACCGACGCGGTGCCCTGCAGCCCGGAGCCGAAGCGCTGGCCCAGGAACTCGTAGGCGCTGACCAGGTTCCCGGCGTAGTAGCGCGGCAGCAGCACGAACGCGACCACGATCCGGCCGATCAGGTAGCCGATGGCCAGCTGCAGGTAGGTGAAGGTGCCGAGGTAGGCCACCGTCGGCACGCTGATCACCGTCAGCGTGGAGGTCTCGGTGGCCACCACGGAGAAGCACACCGCCCACCACGGCAGGTTCCTGCCGCCGACGAAGTAGTCCTGCGAACTGCGTTGCCGCCCGCTGAGCAGCAGGCCCAGCAACGGCATCGCGATCAGGTACACCCCGATCACGATGAGATCGACGGACCGCATTCGCCCTCCTGTGAATTCGTCGTGGGGTGGTCGGTGATGCGCAGGCGCCGCACCGGTGCGGCGGGTTCCGGAAGGTGCAGCGGTCCGGTGCCGGGCGTGATCGAGCCGAGTGGCCGCGGGTCCGCGCCGGTGGTTCCCGGCACGTTGCCCGGCAGCCCGTGCCAGGTCAACCAACCCAGCAGCGCCGTCAGGTACGCCTCCTTGCCGTGCGCGGGCAGCCCGAGTTCGTCGCTGGTGCGCAGTTCGATCGCGCCGAGTTCGCGGCGCAGCGCGTCCATCAGCACCGGGTTGCGGACGCCGCCGCCGGAGGCGATC
>NZ_JAFRFW010000395.1:0-7304 GCF_017434145.1 Saccharopolyspora sp.
CACCGGCCGCTGCTGCGGCTCGACGGCCCGAGCGGCAGCTGGGACCAGCCGCTGACGCCGCGCCACGCCGAGATCCTCTACCTGCTGGCGCGGCATCCGCGGGGCCGGTCGGCGGCCGAGCTGGCCGCGGACCTGTTCGGCGACGCCGAGCGCACCGTGACCATCCGCGCGGAGATGTCCCGGCTGCGGCGGCACTTCGCGGGCGTGCTGGCGCACCGGCCGTACCGGTTCACCGTCGAGGTGCAGGTGCTGCTGCCCGATGACGGGGTGGCGCTGCCTGGGTCGGTGGCACCGGGATTGCGCTGAGGCGCTCTGCGGCAGGATCCGGGCCACATGACTCGGGGGCGCAAGGACTCGGCGGTAGTGGGGTGGGCCGCTGCAAATCCGTTCTGCGGGGAACTCGGTCGCGCGCCGGTTCGTTGTCGCCCAGTCCGGCCGTCCACGGAGGTGTGCCCAGTGCCCGAAGTGTGCTCAGTGCCCGAGCTGCCCGATCTCGCCCGCCAAGCCGACCGGTTGATCGACTTCGGCGTGCACGAACTCGCCGGCGTGTCCGCAGCACGACTACGCGCAGCCGCCGCACCCGAAGTGCCCGGTTCGCTGCTGGTGCTGCCCGCCGCACCGATCTCCAAGCTGGCGCCGCTGGTGGAACTCGGCGGCAAGCACGGCTTCGTGGTCACCGACATGTCCGATGTGGACGAATTCGCCCCGATCCCCTCGGTGCGGCTGCCCGACTCGCCCGCCTACCGCATCGAAACCCCCGACCGCGGCGACGACCTGGCCGAATACAGCCCGAACGAGGCGCTGCCGATGATCGAAGCCGCGGGCCGCACACCACTCACGCTGGCGGAAGGCCTGCACTGGCTGCTGCAGTGCCCGGACGTGCTCGAACGCAACCACTGCTTCATGACCATCGCCTCGCGCAAGCACCGACTCCGCGGTTCGCCGGACGCGCGGACCCCGGCGATCTGGATCAGCAACGGCACTGGCCGCGACGGTGCGGCCAACCGCGACGCGCCGAAGGTCGGCTGGTGCTGGGCGGGCAACCGGCACACCTGGCTCGGCTTCGCCAGCGCCGCGGGCCGCAGCGGCTGACCCGCCGCCGCGGCACAGATCGTTTCGAGCCACCACGGCCGGGGTAGGCCGCAGGCGACCGCCGGTTAGGGAAACGCACCCGGTCGTGAAGGAGGTCCGGCGATGCCGCGGACGCTGGCGCACAAGCTGATCGCCTCGCACCTGCTCGACGGCGAGATGACCCCGGGTTCGGAGATCGCGCTGCGCATCGATCAGACGCTGACCCAGGACGCCACGGGCACGCTGGTGATGCAGGAGCTGGAGTCGCTCGGGCTCACGCGGGCGCGAACCGAGGTCAGCGTCCAGTACGTCGATCACAACCTGCTCCAAGCCGACGAGAAGAACGCCGAGGACCACGAGTTCCTGCGCTCGGCTTGCCGCCGCTACGGGTTGTGGTTCTCGAAACCGGGCAACGGGGTGTCGCACCCGACGCACATGCAGCGCTTCGGCGAACCCGGCAAGACGATGGTCGGGTCCGATTCGCACACGTGCGCGGCCGGGTCGCTGGGGATGCTGGCGATCGGTGTGGGCGGTCTGGAGGTGGCGATGGCCATCGCGGGTGAGCCGCTGCGGGTGCGGATGCCCGAGGTCTGGGGTGTGCGGCTGACCGGCGAACTGCCGCCGTGGGTTTCGGCCAAGGACGTGGTGCTGGAGATGCTGCGGCGGCACTCGGTCTCCGGCGGCGCGGGCCGCATCATCGAGTACCACGGTCCCGGCCTCGCGGATCTTTCGGCGATGGACCGGCACGTCATCGCGAACATGGGCGCCGAGCTGGGTGCCACGACCACGGTGTTCCCGGCCGATGAGGCGGTGCGGGAGTTCCTGCGCGGCGAGGACCGCGAGCACGCCTTCACCGAGTGGCGGGCCGACGAGGGCGCGGACTACGACGTCACCGACGAGATCGACCTCTCGGCGCTGGAACCGCTGATCGCGCGCCCGTCCGCGCCGGACAACGTGGTGCCGGTGCGCGAGGTCGCGGGCACCGACGTGCGCCAGGTGGTGATCGGCTCGTCGGCGAATCCGGGGCTGCGGGACTTCGCGATCGCCGCGCGCATGGTGCAGGGGCGCCAGACCCGCCCGGAGGTCAGCTTCGACGTGAATCCGACTTCGCGGGAGATCCTGGAGGATCTGACCCGCATCGGCGGCACCTTCGAGTTGATCTCCTCGGGCGCGCGGATCCACCAGTCCGGGTGCATGGGTTGCATCGGCATGGGCCAGGCCCCGGCGGTGGGGCAGAACTCGCTGCGCACGTTCCCGCGCAACTTCCCCGGCCGATCCGGCACGCGGGAGGATTCGGTGTGGTTGTGCTCGCCGGAGACCGCGGCCGCGGCCGCGCTGGAGGGGGCGATCACCGATCCGCGGGAGCTGGCCGCGCGGCTCGGGCTGGACCCGAAGGTCGAGTTGCCCGAGCACGCGTCGGTGAACACCTCGATGCTGGTGGAACCGCCGCCGCAGCAGGAGGCCGAGCAGGTCGAGCCGGTGAAGGGCCCGAACATCTCCGCGCTGCCGCAACTGGATCCGCTGCCGCAGCGGATCGCGGCGCCGGTGCTGCTGGTGGCCGGGGACAACGTCTCCACCGACGAGATCTCCCCGGCCGGGGCGCGGGCGCTGCCGTTGCGCTCGAACATCCCGGCGCTTTCGGAGTTCACCTTCACCCGCCTCGACGAGACCTATCCGCAGCGGGCCGCCGAGACGGGCACGCACGTGGTGGTCGGCGGCGACAACTACGGGCAGGGTTCTTCGCGCGAGCACGCCGCGATCACGCCGCGCCATCTCGGGCTGCGGGTGGTGCTGGCGAAGTCGTTCGCGCGGATCCACTGGCAGAACCTGATCAATTTCGGGATCTTGCCGCTGCGGTTCGCCGACCCCGGCGACTACGACTCGATCTGCGCAGGCGACGTGCTGGTGCTCGAGGACCTGCCGGGGCAGCTGCGCGGCGGCGGCGACATCACCATCGGTAACGACACTCGCGGTAACACGATCACCGCACGTCATAGCCTGTCCGAGCGACAAGTGCAGGCCGTACTTGCCGGGGGAGTCATCTCCATGCTCGCCGACTCGCCCTCCGTCGTCACACGTTAGTGGCAACGCTTGTAGCGCTCGGACTAGCGCTCCTACGGTAGGTACCGCGGCCCGGCAGCCGGCCGCGGACGCACCCGTGACCAGCATCGACGGTCTCGAGCAGGGTTGCTTCCGCGCCCACGGCCGACCGCCCTCACGGCTTCGTCCAGGCCCATCCGGCCCGGTCACCCGGTGCTGCCCGGGTGAGCGCGCCGCGACGGCACAAGCGCCCAGGGAGGCAACGTTGATGCGCACTGACAGCGGCAACAGCGAGCTTGCCGGCGACCAGCGGCGCGTTCGGTCCACGGCCGCCCAGCGAGGCGCCATCGTCGCACCGCGGGAAGCGAGCGAGCCGATCACCGGGTCTCCCGCGCACACCCGGGCGCTGCGGCTGAGCGTGCTGCGCCCCGACCCGGGAGTGGTGGTCGTGCGGATGCGCGGGGAGATCGACCTGGCCGCCGTGCCGCGCCTGACCGAGCTGATCCGGCAACGGCTGACCGCGGCGGTGCTGCGGGCGATCGTGCTGGACCTCTCGGAGGTGACCTTCTTCAACACCGCCGGGCTGGACATGCTGCTGCACGCCCAGCGCCGCACCGAATGCAAGCAGATCCCGATGTTCGTGGTCCCGGGCACCGGCCCGGTGGCGCGGATGATGCGCCTGACCGGCCTGACCGACCGGTTCATCTCCCGCGAGACCACCGCCGAAGCCGTCACCGAACTCCGCCGCAGGTGCTGAACCAGCCCTCGCGGCTGAACCTGACCTTTCGGTTCGATCGTGCACGTGGCGTGGCCGAGTTCACGATGACCGCGCCGGGGTCCCGAGTAGGTTCGTCAGCATGGACGACGACGGGCCCAGCCGGACAGCGCTCGCGACCGCTTACGCCCGTGCTTTTCACCAGATCGCCGACCGGCCCCGCATCCTCACCGACCCGCTCGCTGCGCGTCTGCTCGGCGTGACCGCCGATGAGCTGGCCGAGCTGCCCGAGCCCACCGAGGATCGCCCCGGTAGCGGCGCGATCTACCGGCCGCGCCGCTTGTTCTTCGCCGCTCGCGCCCGCTTCGCCGAAGACCGGGTGGCCGCGGCCGTGGCTGCGGGCGTGCGGCAGGTCGTGATCCTCGGCGCCGGCCTGGACACCTTCGCCTACCGCAATCCGCACCCGGGCCTGCGCGTGTTCGAGGTGGACCACCCGGCCACCCAAGTGTGGAAACGCCAACGCCTCGCGGCGGCCGGCATCGACTGCCCCGGGACGTTGACCTTCGCGCCGGTCGACTTCGAAACCCAAGCGCTGGCAACGGAATTGGACGCCGCCGGATTCAGCCGGTCCGATGCGGCCGTGTTCGTGTGGCTCGGTGTGGTCTTCTACCTGACCCCGGAGACCGCTCGCGCCACCCTCGAGTACATCGCCGGGCAGGCCCGTCCGGCCGAGGTGGTTTTCGATTACCTGCAGCCGGCAAGCACCGACGAGGACGGTGCGCAGCTGCGGGAGCGGGCGAATCGATCGGCCGCTGCCGGCGAACCCTGGTTCAGCTACTTCACACCCGGCGGCATCGCCGCGCAGTTGCGTTCCCTCGGCCTCACCGAGGTCCATGATCACTCCGCCGCAGAACTCATCACCGGTTACCTCGATGGCTCCGCGGAATTCGTGGGCGAACCGCCCCAGGCGCTGCGCGCCAGCCGCATACTGCGGGCGAGCCGCTGAGACTTCCCCAGCGGCACACCTGGGTTGGGCAGCGCGCTGGCCTTCGCATCGCCGCGGAGGCGCGAACGATTCCGCCGTGCTGCTTTCCGGTCGGCGCATCAGTGCAACGCACGACGCATCGCCACCCGCCGCTCCGCGGCGAGTCCGCGCCGCGCCTCCTCCCGCGTCAGCTCGGCGAGACCGGCGGTGCACCGCGATGCGGGCAGCTCCCGGAATCCCAGCCGTGCGTAGTACGGCGCGTTCCACGGGACGTCCCCGAACGTCGTCAAGGTCAGCGCGGCTGCGCCTTGGGCGCGGGCTGCTTCGGCGACGTGCTCGATCAGCGCCGCGCCGATGCGCCGCCGCGCGTGCGCGGGGTGCACGCTGATCTGCTCGATGTGCACGGCGTCGTCGAGCGGCGCGGTCACCACGAACGCCACCGGTGCCGCGGCGGCGGCCACCCGCACATCGCCGCGGTGGTGTGCGGCCGTCAACCGGGGCAGCGGCAGCGGGTCGTCGTCGGCGACCCAGGCCATGCCGATCTCGCGGAAGCACTCCCCGGAAGCGATCTCGATACCCGGCAGCAGCGCCAGCTCATCGGCGTGTGCCCGGCGGATGTCGATGTCCACGGTGCCAGTGTCGCTGATCGCGCCGGGGCAGGTCTTCAGGATTTCTCGCAGGCACCGCGAAGTTCGCGGTCACCCGCGGGAGCAGCTGGGCTCGCGCACCGGCGGTGGCGATCTTCGCTGCGCGTGCGGATACGGTGCTGCGGGAAACGACCGGCGCGGGTGTCCGCGCCAGCTTGGGAGGTGCCGTGAACCCGCCAGCATCCACCGGCGACCCCGCCGGCGAGGTCCGCATCGTCGCCATGGAGGGCCATCGGCCCGAGATCGCCGAGGACGCGTGGGCCGCGCCGGGCAGCACGCTGATCGGCCGCGTGCGGCTGCACGCCGGAGCGAACGTCTGGTACGGCGCGGTGCTGCGCGGTGACAACGAGGACATCACCGTCGGCGAGGGCAGCAACGTCCAGGACGGCTGCGTCGTGCACGCCGATCCGGGCTTTCCGGCCACGGTCGGTGCGGGCGTGACGGTCGGGCATCGCGCGGTGCTGCACGGCTGCACGGTCGGTGATCACAGCCTGGTCGGCATGGGTTCGGTGGTGCTCAACGGCGCCGTGATCGGCGAGAACAGCCTGATCGCGGCGGGTGCGGTGGTGCTGGAAGGCACCGAGGTTCCGCCGGGCTCGCTGGTGGCGGGCACGCCGGGCAAGGTGCGCCGGGAGCTGACCGATGACGAGAAGGCGGGGCTGCGCCTGTCGGCCGAGCACTACCTCGGCAACGCCGCGCGACACCGCGAGGCGCTGGAAGGCTGAGCTTGGCGAACGCGGGCCTGTGCGGCAAGGCCCCGTGAAAACCGAAGTGCCGTGGCCCCGCTGCGGGGACCACGGCACATTCAGCAAGCCCGTTGTAATGGAGCCCGGGTCTTACTTGGGGTGGCGTCAGACCGTGCTCGCCGGCGCTCGAACCGCCGCAAGCGGTCGGTGGCCGGTCCGCGACCCGGTTTGTTGCGCCACGTTCAGTCGTTGTGGACTGACGAACAGAGCCTTCAGCTCTGACCGCGACGGGCGGCCGAGCTCATGCTCGCGGAGTGCGGGTGCCGCATCACGGTGCGGGCCCGACCCATCTCGCGATTCATGCCACCCAGCCAACGAACCAGACCTGCCATTTCGGCATCCCTTCACTACGTAGTGGTCCAGCCGCCACACCTGCCGATCCCCTTGCGGACCGGCGTGTCCAAGGGGTCAACGAGGTGTGCCACTTGGGTAATCGCCACTGGTCGGGGCGTTATTTCACCGACTACGTCACACCTCGATAACGAACACGGTCTGCGGTTTGATCCGGCGGCGAAACCACGGGTGAAACGATGCAACCTAGACAGCGGGTAGTGCCGTCATGACACTGGGTGCGCACCGACGGCGTCCCGGATTTCGCTGACCATCGACATGCCCGACTCCCGCGCGCAGTGCGCGCAGCAGAAGAACCGGCCGTTGACCTCCGCACCGTGTCCGAGGATCCGGCACCCGCAGTGCTCGCATTGCGGCGCCAACCGCTGCGCGGCGCACTCGAACGAGTCGAAGGTGTGCACGCCGCCGCCGACGGTGTGCACCTCGAAGCTCATCCAGTAGTCGTTACCGCAGGTCTCGCAGGTCGCCATTGCTTCCTCCGCATGTCGTTCACCTCTGGGGAAGGCACCAGGATGCGGGCGCGCCCATCCCCCGGCAACCCGGCGCAGAACGTCGTGACCTGCACTGACGGGCCGGTTGCGCGATCGGTGGATCCCGCGAGCACCGGCGCTGTGCGAGGCTGATCGACACTGCCGACCGGAGGGGATCGCATGTACGACGATCGCGCCGTGGTGCAACGCCGCTTCGAGCGGGTGCTGGCCGAGCGGCTGCGCCCGGCGATCCACCCCCGTTCGGTGCCGCTGGAGGTC
>NZ_JAFRFW010000038.1:0-8229 GCF_017434145.1 Saccharopolyspora sp.
CCGACCGGTGTGGCCGCGGCCGTCGCCGCCGGGTGCACGGTGCTGGCGGTGCCGTGCGAGGTGCCGCTGGAACCGGGGGCGCGGCGCGTGGTGCGCGAAAGCCTCGAAGGGCTCGACGTGCGCACGCTGGGTGCGCTGCTGCCCGGCGCGTGAGGGCTGCCGGGTCTGCGGGCTGCCCAGTGGTGAGGTGGCTGTCGTCCGCCCGCCCGCCGAATGCGAGGATCAGCGCTCGTGAAGACCTTCGACGAGCTGTTCAGCGAGCTCCAGGACCGCGCAAGCAACCGCCCGGACGGCTCGGCGACCGTGGCCGCGCTGGACGCCGGGGTGCACGCGCAGGGCAAGAAGGTCATCGAGGAAGCCGGTGAGGTGTGGCTCGCGGCCGAGCACGAGTCCGATGCGGCCCTCGCCGAGGAGATCTCCCAGCTGCTGTACCGGCTGCAGGTCGTGATGCTCGCCCGCGGCCTGACCCCGCAGGACGTCTACCGGTACCTGTGAGTTCCTCAGCCCGGTAGGCCGTTTCCGCGCATCGCGTTGATCCGATCGCGTCGTGTCGGCCCGCCCGCGGCGATCACTGCGCCATAATGGGCTCAGACGATCATGGAGCCGGGGGAAGAGAGTCGGGGGTGAGCGAAATGTCCGTCGTGCAGCCGGGATCGGCGGCTCCGCGGTGGGAGCTGCTCGCAGGAATGCCGTGCTGGATCGAGCTGGCGACCACCGATGTGGACCAGGCGTGCGAGTTCTACGCCGGGCTGTTCGGCTGGGATTACACGGTGCACGACGAGGGGCAGCGAGGCGAGCACATCATCGCCTCCCGGGAAGGCTTCCCGGTGGCCAGCATCCGGCGGTCCGCCGCGGACCATTCGGTGTGGCGGCTGTTCCTCGCCGTGCAGGACGTGCACGCCAGTACCGAAGAAGCCGAACGGCACGGCGCCGAACTCGCCGTGCCGATCACGCACGTGCCGGGCATCGGCTCGAAGGCGGTGCTGCTCGGCCCCGCCGATGCCGAGTTCGGGCTGCTGACCCCGGCGGAGTCCTGGCAGTTCGACGTCGGGCTGCCGGGCACGCTGATGTGGGCCGAACTGGTCACCATCAAGGCGCAGGCCGCGGACACGTTCTTCCAGTCGATGTTCGGCTACACCGCCGAGCAGTTCGGCGCGGAGAACCGCTCCAACTACTCCGTGTGGTACCTGGCCGACGAGTCGGTGCTGGCGCGGGTCAGCATGATCCGCGACTACCTCACGCCCAGCACCCGGCCGCACTGGCTGGTGTACCTGGGCGCGGACGCGGAAGAGGGCGTCGACGAGCTGGTGCACCGGGCGGTCGGCCTCGGCGGGCGCATCCGCGTCGACCCGTACGGTTCCAGCATCGGGCGGGTCGCGGTGCTGCGGGACCCGACGGGCGCGCGGTTCGCGGTGGTGGACGGCACGCAGGCCACCGACTGGTTCGACAGCGCCGCCAACTTCGACCCGTACGACGACTGAGCTCGCAAGTGCTCGTCCGCTGAACTCGTTTTGCTTGGCCGGCGGAACCGGACCGGCGTCCGGAGCCGAACAATCCCAGGACAGGCGACAAGACGAGCGGGCACGTTCGGCCCGGTAGCGGAACCGCCCCGCTGCCGGGCCGCTTGCTGGGAGCTCGCCGCACTCGGCCGCGTTCGCCGACCGCGGAGAGATCAGTCGGCGCGGTCCAGCGCGGTCTCCTGCCCAGGATCCGGTTCCGGCCAGCCCGGGTACGGCGGCGGGGTGCCGCCGAACGACGGGCACAGCGCCTTGTGGTCGCAGTAGTCGCACAGCTTGCTGGGGCTCGGCCGGAAGTCCCCGGTGCGCCCGGCCCGCAGGATCGCCTGCCAGATCGCCTCCAGCGTGCGCTCGAACCTGCGCAGCTCAGCCTCGTCGGGGGTGTAGGCCAGCGACTGCTTGTCCGCCAGGTACATCAGCAGCAGCTGGCGCGGGATCTCGCCGCGAGTGCGCCACAGCACCAGCGCGTAGAACTTCATCTGGAACATGGCCTTGGCCTCGCCGATCTCCCGCGGGGCCGCACCGGTCTTGTAGTCGACCAGCCGGATCTCCCCGGTCGGAGCCACGTCGACGCGGTCGATGAAGCCGCGCAGCAGCAGCCCGGAGTCCAGCTCGGTCTCCACTCGCAGCTCGCACGCCTCCGGCTCCAGCCTGCGCGGGTCCTCCAGCTCGAAGTAGGAGTCCACCAGCTTGCGCGCCGAGCCGAGCCACTTCGTCAGCTCCGGGTCGTCGGTGAACAGCGCACCGAGCTCGGGCTGCTCGGCCAGCAACTCCTCCCATGCCGGTTCGAGCAGGTCGCGGGCGTGCTCGGCGTCGCGTTCGGCCGTCGGCAGCGCGAACATCCGCTCCAGGGTGGAGTGCACGACCGTGCCGCGGACCTGGGCCCGCGTCGGCTGCTCCGGCAGCTTGTCGACCACGCGGAAGCGGTAGAGCAGGGGGCACTGCTTGAAATCGCCCGCGCGCGAGGGCGAGAGCGCGGGGCGCCGCCTTCCGGAGGACGTCCGCTGCGCCGCCCCCGGCGTGCCGGAGTTCTCGACGTCCGGCGAGCGGTGATCCGCAGCAGCATCGCTCGACGAAGGGCCGCCCGAGGGAGGACCGCCCGCGCACGGGTCATCCGGGCGAGCACCGTCCCGCTGCGTGCTGTCCTGCGTAGCTGTGCTGGTCCGGGCCGGTTCCGACATGGTCCGCACGATAGATCAGCGCCCCGACAAGATCCCAAGCACGCCGGATCACCGGCGGTTCACCGCGGCCGTTCTACCCTTTCGGCCATGCCCGCCACCAACGCCCGCAGCCGCTCCGCATCCGGCGACGGCGGTCTGCTGCTGTGCCGGGTAGCCGGTGTGCCGGTGCTGCTGTCGCCGTCGTGGTGGCTCGGCGCCGTGCTGATCGTGCTGCTCTACACCCCGCTGGTCGGGCACATCCTCCCGCAGGCGACAACGTTGACCAGCGCGCTGATCGCCGCCGTGTTCACCGTGCTGCTGGGAGCTTCGGTGCTGCTGCACGAGTTGGGCCATTGCGTGGTGGCGCTGCGGCTCGGGCTACCGGTGAGCCGGGTGCGGCTGTTCCTGCTGGGCGGCATCTCCGAGATCACCCGCGCACCGTCGAAGCCGGGGCACGAAGGTCTGGTGGCCGCGGCCGGTCCCGCGGTCTCCCTGCTGTTGGCCGCGGCAACCGGGATCGGCTGGTTCGCGGTGACGCCGCACGGGGCGGTGTGGCTGCTGATCGCGCAGACCTGCGTGGCGAACCTGGTCGTGGCGCTGTTCAACGTGCTGCCGGGGCTGCCGCTGGATGGCGGGAGGATGCTGCGCGCGCTGCTGTGGGCGATGACGGGCAACCGGCACACGGGCACCAACGCGGGTGTCGTGGGCGCCGGTCTGGTGGCCGCCGCGCTGCTCGTCTACGCGCTCGTGGGCCTGCTGAGCAACACCGGCGACCAATGGCTGCGGCTGGCCGTGTGCGTGTTGATGGCTTGGTTCGTGGTGGCTGGGGCGAGCGCGGAGCACTCCTCGGAACACCGCAAGAGCCGCCCGACGAGGTTGTCCCTGCCCAAGCTGATGCGGCCGGTGCTGCAGCTGCCCGCGGAGAGCCCGGTCGGCGACGCGCTGGTCGCCGCGGCCGGGCGCGGCGTCGTGCTGGTGCGCGCCGACGGCATCGCGGTCGGCCTGCTGGACCAGACCGCTGCCGAGCGGCTGGCCACCCGTTCGCCGCAGGATCCAGCCGAGCGCGCCGCCGAACCCGTCGAACCGGACACCATCCTGCTCTACAGCGAATCCGGCGAAGCCGTGCTGGAGCGGGTGCGCACCGTGCGCGCCTGGCAGTTCCTGGTGATCGATTCCGAGGGGCGGCCCTGCGGGGTGCTGCGCCGCGAGGACGTGCGCAACGCGCTCAACGCCCGCAGACGCAGGCAGTGAGCGGGGCGCGCGCAAGAGCCCGGCGCACCCCTCTGCGACGATGGTCCGCCGTACCCGCCGCCGTGGATCTCACCGGCCGGCGGCTTTTCCCTTCTTGCGCACATGGAGGTCCGACGCACGTGAGCACCGTCAGCGGTGAGTTCGAACCCGGCGACCGGGTCCAGTTGACCGACCCGAAGGGCCGCCGCTACACCGTCGTCCTGGAGAAGGGCGGCGAGTACCACACCCACCGCGGCGTGCTGGCGCACGACGACCTCATCGGCAGTCCGGAAGGCTCGGTGGTGACCTCCGCGGGTGGCACTTCGTTCCTGGCGGTACGGCCGCTGCTGGCGGACTACGTGCTGTCCATGCCGCGCGGTGCTCAGGTGATCTACCCGAAGGACGCCGCGCAGATCCTCATGTGGGGCGACATCCGGCCCGGCGCGCGGGTGCTCGAAGCGGGCGCGGGTTCGGGCGCGCTCACGTGCTCGCTGCTGCGTGCCGTGGGCGACGAGGGCAGCGTGACGTCCTACGAGGTCCGCGCGGACCACGCCGAGCACGCCGAGCGCAACGTGCGCAAGTTCTTCGGCGAGGTCCCGGAGAACTGGACGCTGCGGGTCGCCGACCTCACCGACTACGACGGCGGCCAGGTGGACCGCGTCGTGCCGGACATGCTCTCCCCGTGGGACGTGCTGGACACCGTGTTCGACAAGCTCGTCCCCGGCGGTGTCCTGGTGGCGTACGTGGCCACCACGACACAGCTCTCCCGGGTCACCGAGGCGCTGCGCGAGCAGCAGTGCTGGACCGAGCCGCAAGCCTGGGAGACGATGCTGCGCCCCTGGCACGTCGTGGGCATGGCCGTGCGGCCCGAACACCGGATGGTCGCGCACACCGCGTTCCTGCTGGTCACCCGGCGGTTGGCGGACGGTGTCACGCCACCGCGCCCGCAACGCAGGCCGAGCAAGGGCTGACGCCGCGCACGATCACGACCCGGCTCATCGAGCCCCGAGCCTGCACACCTTCCACCGGCCGTCCTCGACCTCCAGCAGCAGCGCCTGGGCCACCGGTATCCGCGCCCCGTCCAGCTCGTAGGTCCCGGTCAGTTCGGCGCGGGCCTGCCGACCCTGCGCGGTGACGGGGCCGAGCCGCAGCTCGAACCGGCCCTGCGAGAGCTGCCCGAGCTGCTGGTCGAGTTCGGCCCGGTTGGACTCGCACAACGAGGAGCCGAGCGCGCCGAAGTCGCCCGCGTTGACCTTGTCGACCATGTCCTGGGCGACCGGCCGGGGTTCGCCGGGATCGGCGCCGCCGAACAGGAGCAGCCCGCCGACCACCGCCGCCGCCACGACCAGCACCCCGGCGCCGCCGAGCACCCACGGCAGCCGGCGGCGCCCGCGCGGCTCCGCCTCGATGTCCGGGAACGGTTCGCGGTCCTGCGCGCCGAAGTTCTCCCAGTCCGGTGCGGGCGGGAACGACGGTTGCGGACCGCCGAACTGCGCGTGTTGCGGCGGCGGGAACGGCTGCTGTCCCGGCTGCGCGGGGTTTCCGGTGATCGGCCCCTTCGGCAACCCGGCGTGCTGGTTGCCGTAGAAGGCGGGCTGCTGCTGCGATTCCGGCGCATCTTCGTCCGCGTCCTCAGCGGCTCGCCGGCCCCACCCGCCCGGGTCGGGCTGCTGCGGCGGATAGGTCATGTCCACCCCCAGGGGTCGTCCGGGCACAACGGCGTCCGGTGCGGTGCGCCCGGTGTGCGGCTAGGCAAGTAGACCAGAGCGGGGAGGCACCCGAGCGCGGAGCCGATCAACCCGCTGGGCGTGAGATGTCCTACACGAGGATCTCGTGGACCGAGGTTTGGGCCGGTCGCAGCAGCGCTGTGTTCCAAATGGTGGGAGCTGTGACGATTCGCCGACACGCCCGTGCGCGTCGGCACTCCAACGACACCCGGTTGTCGGCTCCCGGACACCCGGATGCCGCCATCCCGTCCGAAATGCCGTGGCGGAGCGGAAAACTCGTGGGTTCGGCGCCGAGTCCGGCCGGGACCGCACAGCGGCACCCGCACCGAACGGACCATGATCGTGAGCACACCGTGGTCGGCCGCCGCGCTCGCCGCGCCCGGGCGTGCTCGGCGGCCGCTGCGAAGTCATGGGTATTCGCCGATTTTTGTGGCACGCTGGCGGATCCGGCGGGCAATCACGACGCCGCCGTCGTCGGTGATCGCCGGTACCGTGGTGGTACGAGCACGGGAGGAGGGTGCCGACATGCAGCACGACCGTCCCGGCAGCCAGCCTGAAGAGGGCGGCGAGCAGCAGCCCGGTGACCAGACCGAGCTGCGAAGCCAGGTCCGTCTGCTCGAAGACGAAGTGGCATTGCTGCGCCGAAAGCTCAACGAATCCCCCCAACAGGCCCGGTTGCTGGAAAAGCGGCTGGCCGAGGCATCCGAGCGGGTGAGCCAGCTCACCGAACGGAACGCCAAACTCACCGAGACCCTGAAGGAAGCGCGCGGCCAGCTCACGGCCCTGCGCGAGGAGGTCGACCGGCTGGCGCAGCCACCGAGCGGCTACGGGACCTTCATGACCCGCTTCGAAGACGGCACGGTCGACGTGTTCACCTCCGGTCGCAAGATGCGCGTGGCGGTGTCGCCGAACGTGGACGTCGAACAACTGAAACTGGGCCAATCGGTCCGGCTCAACGAGGCGCTGACCGTGGTGGAGGAAGGTGCCTTCGAGCAGATCGGTGAAGTGTGCACCTTCCGCGAGGTGCTGCCCTCCAGCGGCGGCGACGGCTCCGGCCTGCCGCGTGCGCTGGTGCAGGGCCACACCGACGAGGAACGCGTGGTGTGGCTGACCGAACCGCTGTTCGACCTGGGGCTGCGCTCGGGCGACTCGGTGCTGGTCGACAGCAAGGCGGGCTACGCCTACGACACCGTGCCGAAGGCGGAGGTCGAGGACCTCACGCTGGAGGAGGTGCCGGACGTCGGCTACCTCGACATCGGCGGCCTCGGCAACCAGATCGAGCAGATCCGGGACGCCGTGGAGCTGCCGTTCCTGCACTCCGAGCTCTACGTGAAATACCAGCTGCAGCCGCCGAAGGGCGTGCTGCTGTACGGCCCGCCCGGCTGCGGGAAGACGCTGATCGCCAAGGCGGTGGCGAATTCCCTGGCCAAGAAGGTCGCCGCGGCCCGCGGGGACGACGACGGCCAGGCGAAGTCGTACTTCCTGAACATCAAGGGTCCCGAGCTGCTGAACAAGTTCGTGGGCGAGACCGAGCGGCACATCCGGCTGATCTTCCAGCGGGCCAGGGAGAAGGCTTCCGAGGGCACCCCGGTGATCGTGTTCTTCGACGAGATGGACTCGATCTTCCGCACCCGCGGCAGCGGCGTCTCCTCCGACGTGGAGACCACGATCGTGCCGCAGCTGCTGTCCGAGATCGACGGTGTCGAGGGCTTGGAGAACGTCATCGTCATCGGCGCCTCCAACCGCGAGGACATGATCGACCCGGCGATCCTGCGGCCGGGCAGGCTCGACGTGAAGATCAAGATCGAGCGGCCGGACGCCGAGTCGGCCAAGGACATCTTCTCCAAGTACCTGACCAAGGAACTCCCGATCCACGAGGAGGACCTGCGCGAGTTCGGCGGCGATCAGGACACCTGCGTGGACGCGATGATCCAGACCACCGTCGAGCGGATGTACGCCGAGACCGACGAGAACCGGTTCCTGGAGGTCACCTACGCCAACGGGGACAAGGAGGTCCTGTACTTCAAGGACTTCAACTCCGGGGCGATGATCCAGAACATCGTGGACCGCGCGAAGAAGTCCGCGATCAAGTCGGTGCTCGACACCGGGCAGCCGGGCCTGCGGGTCCAGCACCTGCAGGACGCGATCGTCGACGAGTTCGCCGAGAACGAGGACCTGCCCAACACCACCAACCCGGACGACTGGGCGCGGATCTCGGGCAAGAAGGGCGAGCGCATCGTCTACATCCGGACCCTGGTCAGCGGCAAGAACCAGGACTCCGGCAGGGCGATCGACACGGCCACCAACACCGGCCAATACCTGTGATCAGGAAACCGTTTCGGACCTTGTTTCGGCTGCTTTGGTGGTCACCGCTCAGCGGCTTCGCCGCTGACTGAAAGAAGGCGGGTTCCGGCAAGGACGGAACCGAGTGGTTCCCGTGGCGGGCGCCGGACTCCGGTGCCCGCCACGGGTGTGTGCGGGGGTCCGGGTGTCGATCCCGGCGGCGGGCGGTTAGGTTCGCAGCATGATCTCCACGCGCCGGATCGGTCTGGGCTTGGCCGCGCTGGGCCGCCCCGCCTACATCAACGTCGGCCG
>NZ_JAFRFW010000039.1:0-2062 GCF_017434145.1 Saccharopolyspora sp.
ACTACGACCCGCTGCAGAAGCTGATGTCGCTGTTCGAGGGCAAGACGGCGGCCTCCAGCGGTGCCTCGCGGGCCGAGGAGCTGGCGAAGCTGCCGCTGTTCGAGCGGCTGGAGAAGCGCATCGTGGACGGCGAGCGCAACGGGCTCGAAGCGGATCTGGACGAGGCCATGCAGGAGAAGGCCCCGCTGCAGATCGTCAGCGAGAACCTGCTGGCCGGCATGAAGGTCGTCGGTGACCTGTTCGGTTCCGGGCAGATGCAGCTGCCGTTCGTGCTGCAGTCCGCGGAGGTCATGAAGAGCGCCGTGGCGCACCTCGAACCGCACATGGACAAGGACGACACCGGCGGCAAGGGCAAGCTGCTGCTGGCCACCGTCAAGGGCGATGTGCACGACATCGGCAAGAACCTGGTGGACATCATCGTGTCCAACAACGGCTACGACGTGGTCAACATCGGCATCAAGCAGCCGGTCAACGCCATCCTGGAAGCCGCCGACGAGCACAAGGTCGACGTGATCGGCCTGTCCGGGCTGCTGGTCAAGTCGACGGTGATCATGAAGGAGAACCTGGAGGAGATGAACTCCAGGGGCATCTCCGAGAAGTACCCGGTGATGCTCGGCGGCGCGGCGCTGACCCGCTCCTTCGTGGAGAACGACCTCGACGAGGTCTTCCAGGGCGACGTGCGCTACGCGAAGGACGCCTTCGAGGGCCTGAACCTGATGGACCGGCTGATGGCCATCAAGCGCGGCGACAGCCCCGAGGAGGACGAGAAGGAACAGGCCAAGAAGGCCGAGCGCAAGGAGCGCCGCGAGCGTTCGCTGCGGATCGCCGAGAAGCGCAAGGCCGAGGAAGGCGAGATCCCGGACCTCTACGACGAGTCCACCCGCTCCGACGTGGACGCCGATTCCCCGGTGCCGACCCCGCCGTTCTGGGGCTCCCGGGTGATCAAGGGCGTGCCCACGGCCGACTACTTGGCGCTGCTGGACGAGCGGGCCACGTTCTTCGGCCAGTGGGGCCTGCGCGGCTCCAAGAAGGGCGAGGGCAAGACCTACGAGGAGCTGGTCGAGTCCGAGGGCCGCCCGCGGCTGCGCGCGTGGGTGGACGAGCTGTCCACCGTGGGCATCCTGCAGCACGCGGCCGTGGTCTACGGCTACTTCCCGGTGGTCTCCGAGGGCAACTCGCTGATCGTGCTGGACAAGGAGGAGCCGGACTCGCCGGAGCGCACCCGGTTCACCTTCCCGCGCCAGCAGCGGGACCGGCGGCTGTGCCTGGCGGACTTCTACCGCTCGCGGGAGAAGGCCGAGCAGACCGGGCAGGTCGACGTGCTGCCGATGCAGCTGGTCACGATGGGCCAGCCGATCGCGGACTACGCCAACCAGCTGTTCGCGAAGGACGCCTACCGGGATTACCTGGAGATCCACGGCATGGGCGTGCAGCTGACCGAGGCGTTGGCGGAGTACTTCCACCGCCGGGTGCGCCAGGAGCTGCTGTTCTCCAGCGGCCGGGCGGTCTCCGAGGAGGACCCGGACGAGGTCACCGAGTTCTTCAAGCTCGGCTACCGCGGTGCCCGCTTCTCGTTCGGCTACGGCGCCTGCCCGGAGATCGAGGACCGGGCCAAGATCGTGGAGCTGCTGGAGAGCGAGCGGATCGGCGTGGAGCTTTCCGAGGAGTTCCAGCTGCACCCGGAGCAGTCCACCGACGCGATCATCGCCCACCACCCCGAGGCGAAGTACTTCAACACGTGATCCCGGCCGGGCGGGCCGCGCTGGCTGATCGCGGCTCGCCCGCCGGAGGACTCTCGACCCGAGCAGGGAAATCGCCTGTGACAGGGATGAAGCCCGAGCAGGGAAATCAAGAAAGGAAATCATGAGCGCGAAGCTGCAAACGGCCAATGGCCTCGATTTCGCCGTTGCTGATCTGGGTTTGGCCGAGTCGGGTCGGCATCAGATTCGGTTGGCGGAGCATGAGATGCCGGGTTTGATGGCGACTCGCCGGGAGTATGCGGATTCGAAGCCGTTGAAGGGCGCGCGGATCGCAGGTTCGTTGCACATGACGGTGCAGACGG
>NZ_JAFRFW010000040.1:0-4648 GCF_017434145.1 Saccharopolyspora sp.
GCCGCGGCGCTGGCGGTGCGCGCCGCCGAGCGCGGCCGCAAGACCGTGGTGCTCACGATCGACCCGGCGCGCCGGTTGGCGCAGGCGCTCGGGATGCGGGAACTGGGCAACCAGCCGCGGCAGGTGGTGCTGGACGGGTTCGAGCCCGACGGCGACCTCAACGCGATGATGCTGGACATGCGCCGCACCTTCGACGACATGGTGCTCGCGCACGCCGGGCGGGACCGGGCGCAGCAGATCCTGGAGAACCCCTTCTACCAGACCATTTCCACCTCGTTCTCCGGAACGCAGGAGTACATGGCGATGGAGAAGCTGGGCCAGCTCGCCGCTACCGGAAGCTGGGACCTGATCATCGTGGACACCCCGCCGAGCCGATCCGCGCTGGACTTCCTGGACGCGCCGCAGCGGCTGTCCACGGTGCTGGACGGCAAGCTGATCCGGCTGCTGTCCAGCCCGGCCAAGGCGAGCGGCAAGGGCCTGCGCAAGATCGTCGGTGCCGGGTTCGGCATGTTCTCCAAGGCCGTTTCCACCGTGATCGGGGGTCAGCTGCTCGCGGACGCGTCCGCGTTCGTGCAAGCCTTCGACTCGACCTTCGGCGGTTTCCGGGAACGCGCCGAGAACACCTACCAGCTGCTGCGCTCGCCGGGCACGGCGTTCCTGGTGGTCGCCGCGCCCGAACCGGACGCGCTGCGCGAGGCGTCGTTCTTCGTCGAACGGCTCAGCACCGAGAACATGCCGCTGGCCGGGCTGATCGCGAACCGCACGCACCCCGTGTTCGCCGAGCTGACCGGGACGCGCGCGACCACGGCGGCAGAGGAGCTCGAAGCCACCGGGAACGCCGAGCTGGCCGCGGCGGTCCTGCGGGTGCACGCCGACCGCGTCGCGATCGGCGACCGGGAACGCCGGATGCTCGCCCGGTTCACCCGCGCGCACCCGGAGGTGTCGCTGGTGGGCGTACCGGCACTGCCCGCGGACGTGCACGACCTGGACGGGCTGCGCGAGATCGGGCGGCGACTCGCCGCGGAATGATCATTTCCGCAATTTCCGGTGCGGGCGACCCGGAAAGCGGGCCGCCCGATCCGGCATCCGGGTGAGTTTCAGCCCACCTGGTACTCGTCGATATCCGTGTAGTCCTGACGCGCGGCTTCCAGCAGCTCGCGCCAGTTGCGGACGTCCGGGCGGCGACGCAGTAACGCGCGCCGTTCCCGCTCGGTCATTCCGCCCCAGACCCCGAATTCGATCTTGTTGTCGAGCGCCTCACCGAGGCACTCCGTGCGCACCGGGCAGCCGAAGCAGATCATCCGTGCTTTGCGCTGCTCAGCCCCACGTACGAACAACTGGTCGGGATTCTCGTCCCGGCAAGCGGCGTTAACCCGCCAATCCCCCTGCTCCAACATAAGGTTCCCCCAGCTCCTCACTGGATCGTCGGCGACTTGTTTCGTCCGGAGCCCCCCGGCACCGGATGCTGCGGCGCATGGCGCGCCGCAACGATGCTGTCGCTGGACGTGGACGAACTCTAGATCCTTTCGGTTCCACGGCCAAACAAGGGTTGTCGCTCCGTTATGTTTGACCCTCATCACATCGGGGGGTGTGCCCGGCGACGCCGTGTTGATGTCCGGCACCCGGCTTAGGCTTGCCCGCGTGCGTGTCCGGGACGGGTTGCTGAAGCTGTTCGGTCTGTGCGTGCTGGCGGGAGTCCTGGTCGCGGGGATGCTCTTCCCGATGGCCGGCGCGCTCGGCGTGGTCTCCAACCGCGCAGGCGATGCGGTGAACAACATCTCCGCGGAATTGATGACCCAGCAACCGCCGCTGGCCACGACCATCACCGATCGCGCGGGCACTCCGCTCGCTTACCTGTACGAGCAGAATCGGACCCCGGTCGCGCCGGATGAAATCTCGGATCCGATGAAGGCCGCGATCATCTCCATCGAGGACCGCCGGTTCTACGAGCACCAGGGCGTGGACTGGCCGGGCACGGTGCGCGCGGCGGTCACCAACCAGATGTCCGGTGAGATCGCGCAGGGCGGCTCGACGCTGACCCAGCAGTACGTGAAGAACTACCAGGTGCACGTGACCGCGGCCGACGATCCGGTCAAGCAGGCCAAGGCCGTCGAGCAGACCCCGGCGCGCAAGCTGCGGGAGATCCGGATCGCGCTGCAGCTGGAAAAGCGGCTGCCGAAGGAGGAGATCCTGGCGCGGTACCTGAACGTCGTGCCGTTCGGGCACCAGAGCTACGGGGTCGCCGCCGCGGCGCGCACCTATTTCAACAGCACCCCGGACAAGCTCACGATCCCGCAGTCCGCGCTGCTGGCCGGGATGGTCAACAGCCCCAGCGCCCTGAACCCGGAGACCAACCCGGACGAGGCGCTGGCTCGCCGCAACCTCGTGATCGATGCGATGGAGGCGCAGCAGCGCATCGACGCACCGACCGCCGAGCAAGCGCGCAGGGCGCCGCTGGGCCTGGTGCAGCCGTTGAACTCGCTGCCGAACAACTGCGTCGGAGCGGGCCCCGCGGACGGCTTCTTCTGCAAATACGTCATCGATTACCTGCAGAACGCCGGATTCTCCGAGGAGGAACTGCGGTCCGGCGGCTACACGATCCGCACCACGCTCGATCACAAAGCGACCGGCGCCGCCAAGGCCGCCGCGGAGAAGCACGTGCCGAAGGACACCGAAGGCATCGCGAACGTGATGGCCGTGGTGGAACCGGGCAGCGACAAGCACCGGGTGCGCGCGCTGGTCGCGAACCGCGACTTCGGCAACGACGCGGACAAGGGCCAGACCTCTTACGCACTGCCCAGCGGTGTGGCCAAATTCGGCGCCGGGTCGATCTACAAGGTGTTCACCGCGGCCGCGGCGCTGGAGAAGGGGATGGGAATCCAGAACACCATCCAAGCTCCCGGCACCTACACCTCCAAGGTCTTCCGGAACGGCACCGCCCCTTACACGGTGGGCAACGCCGAAGGCGTCTCTCCCGGCCCGCGCACCTTGCAGAAGGCGCTGGCGACTTCGCCGAACACGGCGTTCGTGGCGTTGGAAGAGCGCGTGGGGCTGAATCCGACGGTGGACATGGCGACCCGGCTGGGAATGCGCCAAACGCTGCAGCAGTCGAACCTCAGCGGTGATCCGCTGACGCCGAACGGCTCGAACGGGCCGTCGATGGCCGAAGTGGTCAAGCAGAAGAAGATCGGCGCGTTCACCCTCGGCTTCGGCCCGACCAGCCCGCTGGAGCTGGCCAACGTCTCCGCCACGTTGATGAGCGGCGGCACCTGGTGCCCGCCGACACCGATCGCCGAGATCACCGACCGGCAGGGCAACCAGGTCAAGATCACCGAAGATCCGTGCGAGCAGGCCGTGGACAAGGAACTGGCGAACGCCATGGTCGTCGGCATGAGCCAGGACGACCAGGCGGGCGGCACCGCGCACGCCGCGGCGCAGGGCGCGGGCTGGAGCAGGCCGATCGCGGGCAAGACCGGCACCACCGAGGCGCACCAGTCGGCCGGCTTCCTCGGCGCCTCACCGCAATTCGCCGGTGCGGTGCTGACGTTCTCCGACGGCAACCGGCCGCAGGGGATCTGCGACAGCACGCCGCCGACGCTGTGCGGGGCCAACGGCGGCAACATCTACGGCGGCAAGGTGCCTGCGCGCACCTGGTTCGACGCGATGAAACCGATCCACGAGGGTCTTCCGGAGATCCCGCTGCCGCCAGTCAACGAGCGCTACAAGAACGGCGGCGACGAGTTCCAGGTGCCGAACGTCGTCGGGCTCGGCGCGGACCGGGCCACGACGTCGCTGGAGAAGGCCGGCTACAAGGTGCAGAAGCGCTCGATCAACAGCGAGCGGCGCAAGGGCTCGGTGACCAGTCAGACGCCGCGCGGTTTCGCGCTGCCCGGCGAGACGGTGACGCTGTCGGTGAGCACCGGCTACGTGCCGCCGCCGTCGACCGCACCGGCCCCGCCTCCCCCTGCTCGGCCACCGGAGGAGCCTGCTCGCCCGCCGGAACAGCCGGAAGAGCCCGCGCCGGGCGGTCCCGCGCCGAATCCTCCCGCCGCGCCGCCGCCGGGGAACTCCCCTCCGTAGCCGACTCGGTCGCTGCCTAGACTCGGCGTTCGTGGTGGACACGCGGGCGAGCATCCGGCGAGTGCGTTCCCGGTACCGGTTGGTCCAGGTCCGGTCGGTGCGGTGGCTGACGCCGCGGATGCTGCGGATGGTGCTCGGCGGCCCGGAGCTGGCGGATTTCGACAGCACCGGCAGCGACCAGCGGATCAAGCTGTGCCTGCCGCGGCCGGGGCGACCGACTCCGCTGGGCCGCGACCGCGCCGAGGTGTTCGCGCTGCCCCGCGAGCAGCAACCTAAGCAGCGGACCTACACGGTGCGCTGGTTCGACCCGGCCGCCCACGAGCTCGCGATCGACTTCGTGGTGCACGAGCACGAGGCGCCGGGCGCGTCCTGGATCTCCACCGCGGCCCCGGGCGACCAGGTGGTGGCGGTCGGGCCGAGCCCGTCCTACGCGCCGGACCCCGCGGCCGATCGGCTCGTGCTCGCCGGGGACGAGACCGCGTTGCAAAATTTATCAGCCGGTATGGATGTAAAGAGTATTTTGAACACAACAGGGAGTTGCAATTTTTCAATCGGCAGCAGGAAATTA
>NZ_JAFRFW010000396.1:0-6180 GCF_017434145.1 Saccharopolyspora sp.
CGGGCAGTGCAGAATGCCGCCCGCGGTCCGCGGCCGCCGCGCACGGCCGCACGCATTGCCACGAGAAGGAATGGTTGTCGCCTCCGGTGAGCACGCTGCAGTTCAAGCGAATGCCGCGACTGGCCGCTCCGAGGCCACCGGGTGGGGAGGTGCACCTCGAACCACCGCCGGAGATTCCGCGGGTGATCCCGGGCAACATCGTCCAGAAGGTGCTTCCGGGCGTCATGATCGTGGCATCGCTCGGGATGATGGCGTTCATGCTTCAGCGGGCCAAGGACAACCCGATGATGATGATGATGCCGATGATGATGCTGGTCAGCACCGTCGGCATGATGGCTGGTGGCGGCCGGGAAGGCGGCCAGAAGAAGGCCGAGATGAACGAGGACCGCAAGGACTACCTGCGCTACCTCGGCCAGATGCGGGAACGCGCCAGGGAAGCCGCCGACGAGCAGCGGCTGGCCCGCGAGTGGGTGCACCCGGACCCGCAGACGCTCTGGTCCATTGCGGACGGTTCCCGCCGGATGTGGGAGCGGCGCCCGAACGACAACGACTTCTGCCAGGTGCGCGTGGGCCGCGGTTCGCAGCGGCTGGAGACCCGCCTGGTGCCGCCGCAGACCGGCCCGGTCGAGGAGCTGGAGCCGATCACCACGCTGGCGCTGCGCCGGTTCGTGCGCGCGCACTCGCTGGTGTCCGGCCTGCCGATCGCCACCTCGCTGCGCGGGTTCGCCGCGGTCGGGCTGCAGGGCGAGCGCGAGCTGGCGCGCGGGCTGGCGCGGGCGATGCTGACCCAGCTCGCCACCTTCCACACCCCCGACGACGTGATCATCGCGGTGGCCTCCAGCGGCCGCTCGCGCAGCGAGTGGGACTGGGTGAAGTGGCTGCCGCACGCCCAGCACCCCACCGAGACCGACGGCATCGGCCCGATGCGGCTGATGGCCGGTTCGCTGCGCGCGATCGAGGAGATGCTCGGCGAGGAACTCGCCGACCGCCCGCGGTTCCAGCGCAACGCGGCTCCGCCGGAGGGCCGCCCGCACGTCGTGATCCTGCTCGACGACGCCGAGATCAGCCGCGAGGAGCAGATCGTCGTCGAAGGCGGCATGGCAGGCGTGACGCTGATCGACCTCACCGACGTGCTCGGCCAGCTCACCGCGCGCCGCGGGATGCGGATCGTGGTGGAGCCGGACCGGATCGGCGCCCGCGGGCAGAACAGCGTGGAGTGGTTCGGCGAACCGGACTCGCTGACCATGGCGGAGGCCACCTCGGTGGCCCGGATGATGTCGCCGTACCGGGTCCCGAGCGGAGCCGCGGCGGTGGAGGACGACGGCGCGTTCGAGCCGCTGAAGACCCCGCTGAACTACATCGAGCAGCTGGGGCTGGCGGGCGACCCGGTCACCTTCGACCTGAACGAGGCGTGGCGGCCGCGTCCGCGCGAGGACCTCTACCGGGTCGCGATCGGACCCGGTGAGCAGGGCGAGATCGTGCACCTGGACATCAAGGAGACCGCCTACGGCGGCATGGGCCCGCACGGGCTGTGCATCGGTGCGACCGGCTCCGGCAAGTCGGAGTTCCTGCGCACGATCGTGCTCGGCCTGCTGGCCACGCATTCCTCGGCGGCGTTGAACTTCGTGCTGGTCGACTTCAAGGGCGGTGCGACGTTCAACGGTTTCGAGACCGCGCCGCACGTCTCGGCCAGCGTCTCCAACCTGGGCGACGACGCCACGCTGGTGGACCGGATGCAGGCCGCGCTGGACGGCGAGATGAACCGCCGCCAGGAAGTGCTGAACAAGGCGGGCGCGCGCAACGTCTGGGACTACCGCAAGCTCTACGAAGCCGGTGACGACAACGCGCAGGAGCCGATGCCCGCGCTGTTCGTGGTGATCGACGAGTTCAGCGAGCTGCTCTCGCAGAAGCCGGACTTCGCCGAGCTGTTCACCATGATCGGCCGGCTGGGCCGGTCGCTGCAGGTCCACTTGCTGCTGGCCTCGCAGCGGGTGGACGAGGGCAAGCTGCGCGGTCTGCAGGCGCACCTGTCCTACCGGGTCGGGCTCAAGACCTTCGACGCTTCGGAATCCCGTGCGGCGATCGGGATGCCGGACGCCGCGGACCTGCCCGCCGACGGTGGGCACGGCTACCTCAAGCATCCCGAGGGCATGGACCGCTTCCGCGCCGCCTACGTCTCCGAGCACGACCACCAGACCAGCGGCCGGCGTCCGATGGGCATCGCGGCCTCGCCGGTCACCGGCGAGAAGCGGCCGCGGGAGTTCACCCCGGAATACGTGGAGAAGCCCCCGGAACCGGAGACCCCGGTGGTCGAGGAGCCCAAGGAGACCAAGGACGACACCGCAGCACCGACCGACTTCCAGCTGGTGATCCGCAAGGTCGAGGGCGCGGGCCCGCCCGCGCACACGGTGTGGCTGCCGCCGCTGGACGCACCGCCCACTTTGGACGGTCTGCTGCCGCCGCTGCAGGCGACCGACGACCGCGGCTACACCGCAGCCGGTTCGTTCAACAGCGGGCGGTTGCAGGTGCCGGTCGGGCTGATCGACGTGCCGTACCACCAGCGCCAGGACTCGCTGACGCTGGACCTGGCGGGTGCCCAGGGGCACGGCGCGGTCGTCGGCGGCCCGCAGGCGGGCAAGTCCAACCTGCTGCGCACCATGATCACTTCGATGGCGCTCACGCACACCCCGCAGGAGGTGCAGTTCTACTGCATCGACCTCGGTGGCGGTGCGCTCTCGGCGCTGCGGAACCTGCCGCACGTCGGCGCGTTCGGCAGCCGCCGCGATCCGGACACGGTGCGCCGCACGATCGCCGAGATCAAGGCGCTGATGACGGCGCGGGAGGCCCGGTTCCAGGAGACCGGCCTCGACTCGATGAGCGATTTCCGCGCCCGCAAGCAGCGCGGCGAGCTCACCGACGACCCGTACGGCGACGTGTTCCTGATCATCGACGGCTGGGAGGCGTTCCGCGCCGAGGCGGAGTTCGAGCCGCTGGAAGCCGAGATCAACAACCTCGCGCAGCAGGGCCTGGCGTTCGGCATCCACGTGTTCCTGTCCGCGAACCGGTGGTCGGGCATCCGCCCGGTGCTCAAGGACAACCTCGGCACCCGGCTGGAGCTGCGGCTCGGCGATCCGGGCGAGTCGGAGGTGAACCGCAAGGTCGCGGTGACCGTCCCGGAAGGACGGCCCGGGCGCGGTCTGCACGTGTCCCAGCTGCACTTCCTGACCGCGCTGCCGCGGGTGGACAGCGAGAAGCTGGGCGACCGCATCCCGGTGGAGCGCAAGCGCGCGGAGGAGGCCAGGAAGCGCGGTGCCGACGAGGCCGAGCGCACGCCGCGCCCCGGGTGGCAGCTCTACAACGACGACCTCGCCGACGGGGTCGCCGACCTGGTGAACCGGGTGAAGAGTTCGTGGAAGGGCCGTCCGGCGCCGCAGGTCAGGCTGCTGCCGGAGCTGCTGCCGTACGAGCAGCTGCCGACGCTGGAGCAGCAGCCCCGGCCGCACCTGGTGCCGATCGGCATCAACGAGGACGGGCTCAACCCGGTCTACCTGGACTTCAAGGCGGAGCCGCACTTCTACGCCTTCGCCGAGCGGGAATCGGGCAAGACTTCGCTGCTGCGCACGATCGTCCGCGGGATCACAACGCGCTACACGCCGCAGGAGGCGCTGATCCTGCTGGTCGACGTGCGCCGCACGATGCTCGGGTTCATCGACTCGCCGCACCTGATGGAGTACACCGTCACGACCGAGCAGCTCAAGAACAACGTCCGCGACGTGGCCGCGGCGCTGAAGAAGCGGATGCCGGGTCCGGACGTGACCCAGCAGCAGCTGCGGGACCGGTCCTGGTGGACGGGTCCGGAGCTGTTCGTCGTGATCGACGACTACGAGCTGGTCTCGCCGCAGGGCAACAATCCGCTGACGCCGTTGCAGGAGTACGTCGCCCAGGCCACCGACGTGGGTCTGCACATGATCATCGCGCGGAACTCCGGCAACGCGGGTCGCGCGCTGTTCGAGCCGATCATCGGCAAGATGCGGGAGGTCTCCACGCCGGGTCTGGCGATGAGCGCCAACAAGGACGACGGGCAGCTGGTCGGCAACATCAAGTCGCGGCAGCTGCCGCCGGGCCGGGGCACCTTGGTCAGCAGGCGGCTGCGGACGCCGCAACAGATCCAGACCGCGATGATCCGCCCGGAGTGATCGCCGGACCGGATCGGGCAATACCACGGACCTCCCTCGCCGATCGGTGGGGGAGGTCCGTCGTTCCAGGCGCGCGGAACGCGAAATCATGACACGATCGAGCGAAGATCTTGCTCCGATGTAACACTTAAACTGTGTCCATGTCGGACACACCGCGAGCTCGTGCTCTGGGAAAGGAATTGCGCTCCGCACGGGCGGAGTCCGGGTTGACGATGCGCCAGGTCGGCACCTTGATCGGCTGTTCGGAAGCAAAGGTCAGCCGGCTGGAGACCGCCCGGCGCAGACTGTCCCCGCCCACCGTGCGCGCGTTCCTGGACGCGCTCGACGTGCGCGGCGGGGAACGGGACCGGCTGCTGCGGATGGCGCACGACATCGATCGCACCGCCTGGTGGGAATCCGGCGGCGGGCTGCCCGCCCAGCTCACCGAACTCGCCGACGCGGAAAGCCGCGCGGTGCGCATCACCGAACTGTCCGAAGTGCTCATTCCAGGGCTGCTGCAGATCCCGGAGTACTCCCGCGCGCTGTTCGCCGCGACCGAAGTGGAACCGCAGCACCGCGACCGGCTCGTCGCGGCCCGGCTGGCGCGCCAGCAGATCTTGAACGAGCCGGATCCGGTGCGCTACCTGGTGCTGCTGGACGAGGCGGCGCTGTGCCGGGCGGTCGGCGGCAGGTTGGTGATGGCCGACCAGTTGCGCGCGGTGCTCAAAACGGCCCGGCTGCCGAACGTGACGCTGCAGGTGATGCCGTTCTCGCTCGGCGGGCACACCGGGCTGGACGGCCCGTTCCTGCTGCTGGAGTTCGAGCGGAGCAAGCCGCTGGTGCACTTGGAGCAGCGGCGCTGCGGCGCATTCCTCGATGCTCCGGAAGATGTCACCCCGTTCCAGCGCGCTCGCTCTACGCTGTGCCGGACCGCGATGAGCCCGGCGCGTTCGGCCGACCTCGTCGCGGCCTATGCCGATGCGTACGAGCGCGAGGAGGACACCGGTGATGGGCGGCGGGAAGCGCTGGCGGAAGTCGAGCTACAGCGGTAGCCAGTCGGCTTGCGTGGAGGTCGGCGGCGTGGCGGCGGTGGTCCGCGTCCGGGATTCCAAGGACCGTTCCGCGGTGTTGCGCTTCCGCCGCGAGCAGTGGCGCAGCTTCGTCGCCGACCTCAAGCGGCGCGAATCGCCGTTTCCCGCGCGGCGCATTGCCGCAGTTCTGCGCGCGAATGCGCCCGCACCGTTTTGCAGCGGCACGCCGGGAGCGGACGTCAAGCGATCTGTGTGAATGCCACCCGATCGAGGGCAGATTGTTGAAGTGAGCGCACCCTCGGCACCTAGGCTGCTTCGGTGAATTCTGATCGGGGGGAGTTCAACTCGGGCAAAGTTCCGTTCCCGTCGGCAAGCCTGCCTGCCGCCGAAGACACCGCCGCTGCAGCGTCCGGGTCGGAGGTTCGGCCGGTGGCGCGTGAAGGAGTTGTTGGTGTCCCTGCACGTCTCGGTCGACTTCGGCACCTCCAGCACTTGCACCGTGGTCTCCGCGGGCGGCGGTGAGCCGCAGGTCGTGGCCATCGACGGCCGCCCGCTGGTGCCCTCCGCGGTGTTCGCGGCGGCCGACGGCACGCTGTTCGTCGGCAACGAGGCGGAACGGCAGGCCGCGGTCGACCCGTCCCGCTTCGAACCGCATCCCAAGCGGCGCGTGGACGAGGGCGAACTGCTGCTGGGCAGCACCGTGCTGCGGGTCGGCGACGTGGTCCGGTCGGTGTTGCAGCGCGCTGTCGGCGAAGCCCGCAGGTACGCGGGCGGTGCGGCGGTGGAGCTGCTGGTGCTGACGCATCCGGCCGATTGGGGTTCGGTGCGCGCGGGCGTGCTGCGCCAAGCCGCGGCAGGGCTGGCGCAGCAGCTCGTGCTGGTGCCGGAGCCGGTGGCCGCGGCGGTGTTCCACTCCTCCGGCTGCGGTCGGACCGGTTACGGGCAGGCCGGTTGCGGCGGCGCCGGCTACGGCC
>NZ_JAFRFW010000397.1:0-3733 GCF_017434145.1 Saccharopolyspora sp.
CTGGTCCAGATGGGCGTCGACGTCGGCAGCGGGCGCCGCCTCGGCTTCCCCGTCCAGCCGCGCCGAGATCGAAATCCGGCAACGTTCACAGTCCACGACCAGATTGTCGGGCGCGCAGGGGGCGGAGTTCCCGGCGGGTCTTCGGCTAGTGTCGTGGGCCGTGACGAACTCGGAAGCCGAAGACACCCGCGTCACCGAACTGGCACTGGCCGCCGGTTCGGGCGACCGGCGGGCGCTGGCCGAGTTCGTGCGAGCCACCCAGCGCGACGTGTGGCGGTTCGTGGCGCACCTGGCCGACGTCGGTGCTGCCGACGATCTGGCGCAGGAGACCTACTTGCGGGCGTTGCGCTCGTTGCGCACGTTCCGCGGGACTTCTTCGGCGCGGACCTGGCTGCTGTCGATCGCGCGCCGCGCCGTGGTCGACCAGATCCGGTTCGAGCGGGCGCGGCCGCGCACCGTCGCCGCCGATTGGGTGCAGGCCGCGGAGGGCTCCGGCGGCCCGAACTCCGGTGGCCACGGCTCCGGTGGCCGGGGCAGGGGCTTCGAGGAACTCGTCGAGACGAACGTGCTGCTCGACCAGCTCGACCCGGACCGGCGGGAGGCGCTGGTGCTCACCCAAGTGCTCGGGCTCTCCTACGCGGAGGCCGCCGAGATCAGCGGCTGCGAGCTCGGCACGGTGCGCTCGCGCGTGGCCCGCGCCCGCGAAGACCTGATCTCCCGCACCCGGGGCCAGGACACCGGCACCGGCTGAGCCCGCCCGGCGTTCACCATAAGTGAACGGACCGTTCGTCCAATCTATTCGGACCAACAGTCCGTTCACTCAGAAAGCCCGCGGGTTTGTCAGGAGTGAACGGCCTGTTCGCCTGGTCTATTCGGACCAACGGTCCGTTCGCTCGATTTGGATGCGGTGGTGGGAACAAGCCGGATGTGTGGTGAGTTGTCGTCGACGGAACCTGCGAATCAGGAGGGTCTGATGGCATCCACCCCCGTCGAAGTGCACCGCACCGGCGAGCACACCTTCACCGCGAGCAACGACCGCGGTGCCACCGTGCACATCGGACGAGAGGGTGCGCAGGACGCGTTCACCCCCGGTGAGCTGCTGCTCGCCGCGATCGCGGGCTGCTCCGCGGTCACCAGCGAGAACCTGCTGGTGCGCAGGCTCGGCGACGACGCCGACGTGGCGGTGCACGCCGACCGGGACAAGACCCCGGAGGACCCGAACAAGTTCGCCAACGTGCGGGTGAACTTCGACCTCGACCTCGGCCCGGTCGACGAGGCCGACCGGGACAAGCTGATGGACGCGGTGCGCCGCGCCATCGAGCGGTACTGCACGGTGAGCCGCTCGGTCGAGGAAGGCACCCCGATCGAGCTCGCATTGCCGCGCTGAGCCGGAAATCCGAGTCCGGCTCAGCATCCGATCTCCCCGGCGTAAGGTGCTGTCGCATCGCGGATCGACGATGCGGCAGGTACCGAGGAGGCCACGGGGTGGGGCAGGCGAGCGAGCCGGAACCGGCGGGCGGCGGGCTGCGCCGCGAGCTCAGCGGCAGGCAGGTCGGCATGATCGCGCTCGGCGGCTCGATCGGGACCGGCCTTTTCCTCGGTTCCGGGCTGGCGATCAACACCGCGGGCCCTGCGGTGATCATCGCCTACGCGGTGGCCGCGTTCGCCGCGCTCGCGCTGGCCTACGCGCTGGCCGAGATGGTCGTGGTGCACCCGGAGGCGGGCGGTTTCGGGCCGATCGCGCAGCGCTACCTCGGCGGCCTCGCCGGGTTCGTGCAGCGCTGGATCTACTGGGCCGCGCAGGTGGCGAACATCGGCAGCGAGGTCGTCGCCGCCGGGCTCTACGTGCGGTTCTGGTACCCGCAGCTGCCGCTGTGGCTGCCGGTGGTGGTCTTCGCGGTGGTGATGCTGGCGATCAACGCGGCCGCGGTGCGCTACTTCGGCGAGTTCGAGTACTGGTTCGCGCTGATCAAGGTCGTCACGATCGTGGTGTTCATCCTGCTCGGGCTGACCTACATCGTCTTCGGCCTGCCCGGGCGGCCCGCGACCGGCGTGAGCGCGTTGACCGGCCACGGCGGTTTCCTGCCGAACGGGCTCGGTGCGGTGTGGCTGGCGCTGACCGCCGTGACGTTCTCCTACCTCGGCACCGAAGCGATCGGCGTCACCGCGTCCGAATCCCGCGACCCGGGCCGGGACGTGCCGCGCGCGGCGCGCAACATGGTGCTGCGGCTCGGGTTGTTCTACGTGCTCGGGATGCTCGTCGTGGTCTCGGTGCTGCCGTGGAACCAGGTCTCGGCCGAGGAGGACGTGACGCAGAGCCCGTTCGTCGCGCTGTTCGCGATCGCGGGCATCCCGGCCGCCGCGGGCGTGATGAACTTCGTGGTGCTCACCGCCGCGCTCTCGGCGATGAACACGAACCTCTACGTGACCGCGCGGATGACCTACTCGCTGGCGCGCGACGGCTATGCGCCGAAGTGGTTCACCGGCCTGAGTGGCCACGGTGCTCCGCAGCGAGCCTTGCTGCTGTCGGCGGCCGGCCTGGCGCTGGCGGTGGTGATCTCGGTGTTCTCCGAGGACACGGCGTTCCCGCTGATGATGGGCCTGGCACTGTTCGGCGCGCTGATCACCTGGCTGATCATCTTCGCCAGCCAGCTCGCGTTCCGGCGCCGCCGCGCCGCCGAAGGGCTCGCGCCGTCGCCGGTCCGGCTGCCCGGTGCGCCGGTGACCACGGTGCTGGCGATGCTGTTCATCGCAGCCGTGCTGCTGACCACGCCGTTCACCGAGCAGTTCAATACCGCTTGGAAAGCGGGCGTGCCCTTCCTGCTGCTGCTGTGCGCGGCGTACTACTTCGTCCGGCGCCGGGGCGCGAACCGCGCGGCGACTCCGGTCGACTCGGGTGCGGAATGAAGGTGCCCGGCGGTGGCCGGGTGGGTAGCGCGCGAGCGGCCGGATTTACACTCCCGCATGTGTCGAACCAGCCGATGATCGCGCCTTCCATCCTGTCCGCGGACTTCGCTCACCTGGCCGCCGAGCTCGACGCCGTCAAGGGCGCCGACTGGGTGCACGTCGACGTGATGGACGCGCACTTCGTGCCGAACCTGACCCTCGGGCTGCCGGTGGTGCAGTCGCTGCTGAAGGCCACCGACATCCCGATGGACTGCCACCTCATGATCGAGGATCCGGATCGTTGGGCGATCGGCTATGCCGAGGCGGGCGCGCACAACGTCACCGTGCACGTGGAAGCGGCCGAGGATCCGATCGGGCTGGCGAAGAACCTGCGCGCCGCGGGCGCCAAGGCGGGTCTGTCGATCAAGCCGAACACGCCGCTGGAGCAGTACCTGGACGTGCTCAAGCACTACGACACGCTGCTGGTGATGTCGGTGGAGCCCGGCTTCGGCGGGCAGAAGTTCATCTCCGAGGTGCTGGACAAGACCCGGCAGGCCCGCGACCTGGTCGACACCGGGCATCTGAACCTGCTGGTGGAGATCGACGGCGGGATCAACGCCGAGACCATCGAGCAGGCCGCGGAGGCCGGGGTGGACTGCTTCGTGGCCGGATCCGCCGTCTACGGCGCCGAGGACCCGAGCCGCGCGCTCGAAGCGCTGCGCACCCAGGTGGGCCCGGCCTTCGCGCACGCGCGCCGGTGACACCCGAGGCCGAACTCGGGGCGTTGGAGGCCGCCGTCGCCGCCAGCGAGCGGGTCCGCGGCACGACCAGCCCGAATCCGCCGGTC
>NZ_JAFRFW010000398.1:0-1576 GCF_017434145.1 Saccharopolyspora sp.
ACCGACCGGGACGAGCTGTTGGAGGCGCTGCGCGCGCTGGCCGCCGACCGGCCGTCGGCCGCGGTGCTGGACGGCGAGCCGCAGCCCGGCAGGCTAGGTGTGCTGTTCACCGGGCAAGGCAGCCAGCGGCCCGGAATGGGGCGTGAACTCGCCGAGCGGTTCCCCGCTTTCGCCGCTGAGCTGGACGAGGTGCTGGCCCACTTCGACCGCGAGTCCGTCCCGGGCGTGCGGGAGGTGCTGTTCGGCGACTCCGGCGAGTGGCTGCACGACACCGGCTACGCCCAGCCCGCGCTGTTCGCGCTGGAAGTGGCGCTGTTCCGGCTGGTCGAGCCGTGGGGCGTGGCGCCCGCGCAGCTGGCCGGGCACTCCATCGGCGAGCTGGTTGCCGCGCACGTCGCCGGGGTGCTGTCGCTGTCCGACGCCTGTGCGCTGGTAGCCGCCCGAGCCCGGCTCATGCAGGCGTTGCCGCGCGGTGGCGCGATGATCGCGGTCGAGGCGACCGAGGACGAGATCGCACCGCTGCTGACCGATGAGGTCTCGCTCGCGGCGGTCAACGGCCCGCGGTCGGTCGTGCTCTCCGGCGCCGAGGAGCCCGTCGCCGGGATCGCCGCGCGCTTCGCCGATCGCCGCACCAAGCGGCTCACCGTCAGCCACGCCTTCCACTCGCCGCTGATGCAGCCGATGCTCGCGGAATTCCGCGCGGTGGCGGAGAGCCTGCGCTACGAACCGCCGCGGATCCCGATCGTGTCCAATGTGACCGGTGCGATCGCTGACCCGGATCAGCTGTGCACGCCCGAGTATTGGGTGCGCCACGTGCGGGAAGCCGTGCGGTTCGCCGACGGCGTGCGGGCGATGACCGAGGCCGGGGTGAGCACGTTCCTGGAACTCGGGCCGGACGGCGTGCTTTCCGCGATGGCGCAGGAAACCATCGAAGCTTCCGTGGCGGTCGGCTCCGCCGCTGCCGACGACATCTCCGCTGTGCCCGCTCAGCGCGCCGACCGCGGCGAAGAGCTGGCATTGCTCGGCGCGCTGGCCGAGCTGCACATCCGCGGCGTGTCCGTCGACCTCGCCGCTGCCTTCGACGGCGAGCGCGTTCCGCTGCCGACCTACGCCTTCCAGCACGAGTCCTACTGGCCGGAGCCCGCGCCCGGACCGCGCCCGGCGGCCGCGGACGACGAGCTGTGGGGCGCGGTCGAGCAGGGCGACACCGACCGGCTGGCCGGGTTGCTCGGGCTGGAGGACTCGCAGCACGCGGCGCTGTACTCGCTGCTGCCTGCGCTGTCGTCCTGGCGGCAGGGCAGGCAGCAGCAGGAGCAGCTGGACAGCTGGCGCTACCGCGTCGACTGGCGGCCGCTGAGCACGCCCGCACCCGCGGTGCTGGATGGCACCTGGCTGGTGGTCAGCACCCCCGAGGCCGCCTGCGACGACGTCGTGGACGCGTTGCACGCGCACGGCGCCGAGGTCCGCGAACTGGTCCTGGACGACGACTGCCTCGACCGCGGGGTGCTCGCCGCGCGGCTGGCCGGGTCGGTCGAGGTGGCGGGCGTGGTCTCGGTGCTGGCCACCGACGAGCGGC
>NZ_JAFRFW010000399.1:0-8158 GCF_017434145.1 Saccharopolyspora sp.
CCTGGCGAAGCGGCTCGGCCCGTCCGCCTCGTCCCCGCCGTCCGGAACACCGGCTACCCAGGCCGTCTCGTCGCGGCCGGGGCCGTGGCCGCCGGTGCGGGTGGCGGCCGGCTTGCTGCCCGCCAAGCCGTCCCAGAGGGCTTGGCGGCCCCATCCGTAGCCGGTCACCGCTCCGATTCCGCTGATTCCGCAGTGCTGCACGCTCATCGCCCTCCTGTCGGCGAGTCCTCGCCCACCGGGTCGTCGGCGGGCATCGCGCCCGGGGACCGTCTCGACGTCGGGTCGAACCGTACGGTGCCCGGCCACTCGGCAGCGTGAAGAAAAAACCGCGAGATCACTACCAAATGTGCTCGTCGTCGCTCATTCATAAACCCACAAAGACTAAGATCGTTCTCCAGTGAACATCCGCTATCGCTGTATGTATTCAAATTCGCGGTCTTCCCGGGCATTCCGAAGATCGGGCCCCGGCTGCTGCGGCCGGTTGGCGCAATGGAATCGTGGGAACCCCTGGGCCGATCGGGTCAGGACGAGCGACTTGCGCAGTGCGCCAGTTCGTCGTGGACTCGGGGAGTGTCCAGCCGTGCCGGGATGTCCCCGAAGTCGCAACTGGACTGATCATGGAATTCGATCCGCGCGCGAGCCGGTCCCCGGACGATCTCGACCAGCAATTCCTCGATCTCGCGCTCGCCGTGCACAACGCGGTCGGCTGGTCGATCGAGCACGCAGGCGCGGACGTGGCGTGGATGCCGGGCATGGACGAGCTGCTGGGAATGGCCGGTCGCGCCGAGCGCGACGTGCAGGCCCGGTTGCTGGAACTGCTCGAACCCTTCCGGGCAGGCGCGGACACGACCGCCCGGGGACAGGAGCTCGACCTGGAGCACCAGGTCTCCGGCCCGGACGGGGAAGTCCGGGTGCTGCACTTCCACGCCCGCCCGACGGGCCGGTCCGGCGGGCTGATCGGGCTCGTCCGGGACATCACCGCGCTGCACCGGGACAGGCGGGCGCTGGCCGATCTCGCCGGGCGCTACCGGCTGCTGGTCGAACTCAGCCCTGATGTGATCCTGGTGCACCAGCACGAGATCATCAGGTACGCCAACACGGCCGCGCGCACCATCCTCGGCGCCGACTCCAGCGAACAGCTCGTCGGGCGCGACCTCACCGACATCGTCGCCCCGGCCACCATCCCGGAGATGCGCGAGCGGATCCGGTCGCTGACCTACCCCGGTGCCGCCACCGCGCGGTCGCAAGCCGACCTGCGGCGCCTCGACGGCGTCCCGGTACCGGTGGAACTGGTATCGGTGCTGACCAGCTGGGAAGGCGCACCGGCGCTGCAGGTCGTCGCCCGCGACGTCACCGCGCAGAAGGCGGCCGAGTCCACGCTGCGCTACCAGGCAGCGCTGGTGCAGCACGTCAACGACGCGATCATCGCGACGGATCGCCAAGGGCTGGTCACCAGCTGGAACCCCGCTGCCGAGGAGGTCTACGGGGTGACCGCGCAGCAGGCGCTGGGCAGGCACGTCGCCGAACTCGTCGGCGCACCCCTGCAGCCCGCCGAGGTGCTCGCCATCGGCGGCGCCACCGAGACCCGGCACCGCCGCAGCGACGGTTCCGCGCTCGTGATCCGGCTCTCGGCGGCCGAGATGGGTTCCGGATACGTGCTCGTGTGCGGCGACGAAACCGCGCGGCGGCGCGCCGAGCAGGACTTCGCCACCGTGGTCGACGCGCTCGACGAAGGCGTCATCGTGGTCGGCCCGGACGACGTCGTCGAGTCTGCCAACCCCGCCGCCGGGCGGGTGCTGGGCGCGGACACGTCCGCGATCGTCGGCTCGTCCATCGATACGTGGCGCCTGTTCGACGAGACCGGGACCGAGCTGCGGCCGGACGAGGACCCGTCGCGGACCACCCGGCGGACCGGGCGACCGCAACGCTGGCGAGTGCTGCGCCTGGAGCGCTCGGACGGGCACGGGGCTTGGCTGGCGGTGAACTCCAGGCCGCTGAACCCGCTGGAGAACCCGCTGCGCCGGGTGGTCACCTCGTTCACCGACATCACCGAGGCCCGGGCCAACCGGGAACGCCTGCAGTACGAGGCCAACCACGACCCGCTGACCGGGCTGGTCAACCGCACCCGGGTCCTGCAGCACCTGGGAGCGCCGCGGGAGCCGAGGCCGCTGGCCGTGCTGTTCCTCGACCTGGACAACTTCAAGCGCATCAACGACTCCCTCGGCCACGCCACGGGCGACGAGGTGCTGCGGGTCGTCGGGGAGCGGCTGGTGCGCACCGCGCCCGACGAGGCGCTGGTCGGCAGGCTCGGCGGCGACGAGTTCGTCGTCGTGCACAACGAAAGCGCCGAGGCGGTGCTCGGCGAACTCGGCGAACGGCTGCTGGCGACGCTCACCGAGCCGATCCACGTGCAGGGCAGGCGACTGCACGTCGCCGGGAGCATCGGGGTGGTGGTCTCCCGGCCGGGCGATGCGCGCGTCGCCCAGGACGTCCTGCGCGATGCGGATGTCGCGATGTACCAGGCCAAAACGCGCGGCGGCGCCCGGTGCGCGTTCTTCGGCGTGGAGTTGCGGGAACGCGTGCAGCGCAACATGGCGCTGGAACAGGATCTCCGCCACGCCGTGGAGCAGGACCAGCTCTGGGTCGCCTACCAGCCCATCGTGGATGCGGCCAGCGGGCGCACGGCGGTCGTGGAAGCGCTGCTGCGCTGGGCGCATCCGGTGCACGGGACGGTCTCGCCGGGCGAGTTCATCCCGCTGGCCGAGGAAAGCGACCTGATCGACCACATCGGCGCGCACATGCTTCGCGTGGCGGCCCGCCAACTCGCCGCCGAACGCCGCCGCCACCGGATCGACCTGCGGCTGAACGTGAACCTCTCACCCCGCCAGCTCGAAGACCACCGGCTTCCCGAGCTCGTGCGGCAGGCGCTGGCCGAGTCCGGCCTGCCCGCGCACGCGCTGTGCTTCGAGATCACCGAGCACGCGCTCATCCACGACCCGGATGCGGCGAACCGGATGCTCAACGGCCTGCGCGAGCTGGGCGTGCGGCTGGCCATCGACGACTTCGGCACCGGCAACTCCTCGCTGGCGCAGCTGTGGCGGCTGCCGGTGGACACCCTCAAGATCGACCGGTCGTTCGTGACCGAACTCGGCGAGTCCGACCGGCTCGGGGTCATCGTCACCAGCATCGTCGCCATGGCGCACGCGGTCGGTCTGGAGGTGGTGGGCGAAGGCGTCGAGACGCCTCGCCAGCTCCAGCTGCTGCGCGAACTCGGCTGCGATCAGGTGCAGGGCTTCTACTTGGGCAAGCCCGCGCCGCTCGCGGAACTCCTGCCCTGATCCGCGGTCACGACAGGAACCGCCGCACGATGCGGTTGCCGAACCCGTAGCGCACCAGCGAGTCGAGGTTGCGGACCACGCTGGGCGTGTAGGGGTACCAGATGTTCTCCTTCTTCAGCGGCCAACGGCTCAGCAGCAGCGGCTGGGGATGGGTGAACCCGCGCAGCGCGTCGGTGCCGTTGACCTGCCCCAGACCGCTGTCCTTGCGGCCGCCGAACGGGGCTTCGGCGACGCCGTAGATCACGGCCGCGTCGTTGTGCACCACCGAGCCGGTCGTCAGGCGCGCCGCGATCTCCCGGGCCCTCCTCGTGCTCTTGGTGAACACGCTCCCGCCGAGGCCGTACGCGCTGTCGTTGGCCCGGCGCACCGCTTCCTCGTCGTCGCGCACGCGCATGATGGCCGCCACCGGCCCGAAGGTCTCCTCCCGCATGATGTCCATGTCGTGCGCAGCGCCGACGACGACCGTGGGCTGGAAGTACAGGCCCTCCGCGGACCCGCGCTCGCCGCCGACGGCGATGGTGGCGCCCTTCTCCCCGGCGTCCCGGACGTGCCGGGTGACCACGTCGAGCTGCTTGTCCGAGAACAGCGGGCCCATGTCCTTGTCGCCTGCGCCGTAGCTGATCGCTGCCGCTTTTTCCCGCACCAGGCGGACGAATTCGTCGGCGACCTCGTCGGCCACGTAGATCCGCTCGACGCTGAGGCAGACCTGACCGGTGTTGAACATCGACAGGTACACCGCGCCGTTGGCGGCGCGCTCCAGATCGGCGTCCGCGCAGACGATCATCGCGTCCTTGCCGCCCAGTTCCAGGGTGCACGGGATGAGCCGCTGCGCGCTGCGCGCGGCGATGGTGCGCCCGGTGGGCACGCTGCCGGTGAACGAGATCTTGTCGACCTCGCCGTCGACCAGCGCGGCGCCGGTCTCACCGTCGCCGTGCACGACCTGCACCAGGTCTTCGGGGACGCCGGCCGCGTGCAGGATCCGCACCGCCCACTCGGCCGATCGCGGAGTCATCTCCGAGGGTTTGAGCACGACTCCGTTGCCCGCCAGCAGCGCTTGGACCACGGGGTTCAGCGACAGCACGAAGGGCGCGTTCCACGGCGTGATCACGCCGACCACGCCGAGCGGCTGGTAGTGGATCCGCAGCTTCTTCAGCGGGCGGATGTAACCGTGCACCTTGCGGCGCTCGTCGCGCAGGTCCCGGTGCGCCCGGCTGCTCCAGTGGTTGAGGAAGTCGCAGGCGGGCACGATCTCGATCGCGAGCGCTTCGGCGCGCGGCTTGCCGGTCTCGGCCTGCAGCGTCGCGATGATCTCGTCCCGGCGCGCGACCAGTTCGTCGACGGCGGAGCGCACGATCGCGGCGCGCTCCTTGACCGGCCGGGCCGCCCAAGCGGTCTGCGCCGCCCGCGCGCGGCTGATCGCCTGGTCGACGTCGTCCTTGCTGCTGATGTCGAGTTCGCCGACGCACTGCTGATCCACCGGACTGTCCAGGCGCAGGCGCCGGTGCCCGTCGGTTGCGCTGGGGAGCGGGTTCACGATGGCCATCGGCTTGCCTCCGGGGACGGCGCGTGCGGGCGGGTCCGCCGCACGCGAGCTGGAGCCGCCAGCGGCTGCTGGCCTATATAACAGGTTCTAATTCAGCAGCGGCGTTCGCTGCACGAGCGGCGTCGTGGCATATCCGCGGACTGTAGAGGCGCGGGTACGGCAGTGCAAGGCTCGTTTCGCGGTCGTCCGGGTTTTCCGGTTCGGTTCAGATCGCCGCCGGATCGCGGTGCGGAGCGCGCGCTGCCCATGGACAGTCGTTAGAACGAGTTCTACTCTTCGTCGGGAGATCGCGTCGCTGCACGCGGACCGACGGAGAAGGGCGCCAAGATGTCTCAGGCTGACTACGTCGTGGTGGGCGCCGGCAGCGCGGGCTGCGCGGTCGCGCGCAGGCTCGCCGAGAGCGGATCATCCGTGGTCCTGGTCGAAGCGGGGCCGCGCGACGACCGGGGCCCGCTGAAGAGCCTGCTGAGCATCCCGGGCGCCATCGCGCCGCTGCAGTCGACCCCGCAGCTCAAGAAGCACTTCGACTGGGGCTACAAGTCGGTTCCGCAGTCCGACGCGTGGCAGCGGGTGATCCCGCAGACCCGCGGTCGCGTGCTCGGCGGGTCCAGCTCGGTCAACGGCATGCTGTTCGTGCGCGGCAACCGCAAGAACTACGACGACTGGGCGGCCGACGGCTGCAAGGGCTGGTCCTACGACGACGTGCTGCCCGCGTTCAAACGGCTCGAGGACTGGGAGGGCGGCGAGTCCGAGCTCCGCGGCGGCGGTGGTCCCATCCGGGTCCGGAAGGTCCGCGAGCTGACCGGCGCCGCACGCGACTTCATGGACGCCGCCACCAGCCGCCTCGGCGTGCCGCGGATCGACGACTACAACGGCGAAAGCCAGGAAGGCATCGCGCCGTTCCAGCTCAGCGCCGATCGCGGCGTGCGCTACTCGTCGTCCAAGGGCTACTTGCACGACGACCGGCCGGGCAATCTGGTGGTGCTCACCGACGCCACCGTCGCCAAGGTGGTCTTCAGCGGTTCGCGCGCGACCGGCATCGAGGTCGCCGACAAGCGCGGCAACAAGAAGGTGATCAGCGCAGGCCGCGAGGTGGTCCTGTCGGCGGGCGTGTTCGGCTCCCCGCAGATCCTGATGCTCTCGGGCATCGGGCCTGCCGAGCACCTGCGCTCGCACGGCATCGAACCGCGCTCGGAGCTGCCGGTCGGCGACAACCTCCACGATCACCTGTTCGTTCCGGTGTCGTTCCGGATGGACTCGGCGCTGCGCAAACCGACCGCCTCGTACTTCGCCCGCGGCCTGCTGCGGGAGTGGTTCCGGCCGGGATCGGGATGGGCTGCGGGCTCGCAGTTCGAGGCGTCCGGTTTCGTGCGCACCTCCTACGCCGGTTCCGTGCCCGACTTGCAGCTGCTGAGCCTGTACTGGGTCTACCCGATCCCGAACCAGGACGCCGACAAGATGGTCCGCCCGCCCACCAGCAAACCCGGGCAGAGCGTGTTCCCCACGCTGATCTACCCGCAAAGCCGCGGGACCGTCCGGCTCAAAAGCGCCGACCCGACGGCGGCACCGCTGATCGACCCCGCGTACCTGAAGGAGCCGCAGGACACCGAGGTGCTGCTGGAAGGTGTCCGGATGGTGCGGGAGACGATGGCGGGCGTCGGGGACAGCCAGGGCGAGATCGGGCCGGGCGAGCAATACCGCGACGAGCAGGAGATGCGCCGGGCACTGCCCAACTTCGTGCACAGCGTCTACCACCCGGTCGGCACCTGCCGGATGGGTGCGGACGAGCGGGCGGTGGTCGGCCCGGACCTGAAGGTTCGCGGCGTCGAGGGGCTGCGGGTCGCCGACGCCTCGGTCATCCCCTCCATCACCGGTGGCAACACGAACGCTCCGTCGATCATGATCGGCGAGCGTTGCGCCGAGGAGATCCTGAGCTGACGGCCGTCGTCGGCCCGGAAACGTGAAAGTGCCCGGCCCCACGCGGGACCGGGCACTTCGCGTCGCCAGCGGGTGGCTCAGCTGCTTTCGCCGATGGTGTTGGTGGCGGACGACTCACCGGCGTCGCCGCCCTGACCCGCGGTGCAGGTTCCGTTGATGCCGCAGAGCACGTTCAAGCCGACCGCGCCGCTCCCACCGGCGCCACCGGCACCGGATTCGGCCGAGACCGGCGGCGCGTCGTCCGCGGCCGCGAAGGCGGTCGATCCGACCCCGCTCAGCGCCAGGGCCAGCGCGGCGGCACCCGCAATTCGAGTAGCAGTGATCATGGATGTGCCCATCGTCGTCGGGCTGATCGTTCCAGCGGGCCGAGCGGTGCTGCGAGTCCGCGATCTCGGCCGCTGGATCGCAGACGATCGCAGCGCGCGTGCCAGTGCGCAGGATGTGTCGCCGCAACGGGACAACGAGCAACACCTTCGGTGGACGATCCGGGGCGAGCCCGCGGCGCCGAGTCCTTTCCGACCGCAGGTGGGCCGGCCCCGTCGGGACCGGCCCACCCACGCCGTCGAACCCCTCAGCCGTGCCTAGCCCTTAGCCGCCGAGCGAGTGCAGCGCGTCGAGACCGCCCACACCGGAATCGATCTCCACTTGGTCGTGCTCGCCGCCCGAGCACAACATGATCGGGTCGTCGTTGGTGACGTCCAGCGCCGGCGTCCCGATCCCGCCGCCGTCGATGCACTCGTGGAAGTCCACGGCCCCGGCGGCCCCGGCCGATCCGAGCATGGCCGCGCCGACGAAACCCGCGGTGACAAGGATTTTCTTCGTGGTGAGCACTGTCGTTCTCCCTCCCCTAGGCGTACGACACCGTGCATCGGCAGACTCCCGGACACCGGGCTCGTCCGCCCGCCGGAATTCCCGCCCGGGCGAAGGACGCTCACCCACATCGCTGTTCGTCCACGTCGGACCGCCCCGCGACGGCCAGGTCGCTCAGCGCCCGCGCACGGGAGCGCCCCACGCGGTCTGCTCGCGCAGCTGCCGCTTCAGCAGCTTGCCGCCGGGGTTGCGCGGGAGCGGTTCGGTGCGCACGTGGACGTACTGCGGGATCTTGAAGTCCGCGAGCGAGGCGGCGAGGTGGTCCAGCACCGCGGGCACCGAAAGCCGCTCGTCCTCGGACGCGGCTACGACGACGGCGCCCACCTTCTCGCCGAGCACGTCGTCCGGTACGCCCACCACCGCGGCGTCGGCCACACCGGGCGCGCTGGCCAGCGCGTGCTCCACGTCGACGGAGTACACGTTCTCGCCGCCGCGGTGGCTCATGTCCTGCGCGCGGTCGACGACGTGC
>NZ_JAFRFW010000400.1:0-6256 GCF_017434145.1 Saccharopolyspora sp.
CCTCGATCGTCGACCACGCGGCGCAGCGGCGCGCGTGGCTGATGTGGGGCGCGGCGGTGCTGACCTACCTCGCCGCCGTGTTCCACCGCGGCACGCTCGGCGTCGCGGGACCGCTGGCGATCGACCGGTTCCAGGTCGGCCCGGCCGCGTTGAGCTCGTTCACCGTGCTGCAGGTCGGCATCTACGCGGCGATGCAGATCCCCACGGGCCTCTTGGTGGACCGGTTCGGTTCGCGGCGCGTGCTCACCGCAGCCGTGCTGCTGCTCGGCTGCGGGCAGCTGCTGTTCGCCTTCGCCACCTCCTACCCGCTGGGTCTGCTCGCGCGTGCCGTGCTCGGCATCGGTGCCGCGCTGACCTGGGTGAGCATCCTGCGGCTGGTGGCGACCAGGTTCTCCGCGCGGCAGTACGCCCTGGTCGCGACGATCTCCGCGGCGATGGGCGCGCTCGGCGGGGTGGCCGCCACCTTCCCGCTCGCCGGAGTCCTCGCCGCGCTCGGCTGGACCGGGACGTTCCTGCTGGTCGGCGCGATCACCGCGGCCTACGCGACGATCACCGCCGGAGTGCTGCGCGACTCGCCGGGCTCGGCCGCCGGTGCCGGCGACGCCCGCACGATCCTGCGCAAGGTCCGTTCGTCCTGGGCGATTCCCGGCACGAGGCTGGCGTTCTGGACGCACTTCGGCACGATGTTCGTGCCGAACGTGATGAGCCTGCTGTGGGGCTACCCGTATCTGGTCGAAGGCGTCGGCGTGCCGCCCGCGCAAGCCAGCCTGGTGCTGAGCATCCTGATCGCCGGGCAGATCGCGGGCGGCCCGCCGGTCGGCGCGCTGATCGGCCGGTTCCCCGGCGCGCGGGTGCCGATCGTGTTCGGCTACCTGCTGTGCAACGGGCTGACCTGGCTGGTGCTGCTGAGCTCGGCGCGGCCGCCGCTGCTGGTGGTGTCGCTGAGCTTCCTGATGTTCGCCTTCGGCGGCCCGGTCTCCAACGTCGCGTTCGCGCTGGTGCGCGACTACAACCCGATCGACCAGGTCGGCACCGCGACCGGCATCGCCAACGTCGGCGGCCATTCGGCCACCGCGCTCGGGGTGCTGCTGGTCGGTGTGCTGCTCGACGCCGTCGGCGAGTACCGGATCGCGCTGCTGGCGCTGGTCATGTTGCTGCTGCTGGCCGTTTTCCGGGTGACCGTGTGGTGGCGTCGCACGCGCGCGGCGGTGCTGGCCGCGCAGGACCGGGGTGTCGTGACACCGGTGCTGATCCGGCGCCGCCGCTGGGACCTGCCGGAGCACGTGCCTGCCTGAAATCGCAAGTACTACTTTGGGTTCCTGACGGCGCAAGATCGGCGCGGCGCGGACGCCCAGGAGTACGCCACCGACTACCAGGACAACCTGGAATCGGCGAAGAAAACCATGCGGGAACCGCCCTCCTGACGGTCCGGACCGGACTCGATCGCGAGAAGGTGCGAACGAGCCACGACATGACCGACCGGCAACGAAGCGACCGGCGCAGCCGTCCGATCGCCTGCGCCGCGTCCGCGGGCGTGGTCCTGGTGCTCTGCCTCGCTGCCTGCACTCGTCGCCTACCGGTTCTTCAGCTGCTGAACCGGTTCTCACATGCGGGACGCGGCATCCGCGATCTGCGTTCGCAGCCAGCGGTGGGCGGAGTCGTTCGTGTTCCGGGAATGCCAGTACATGGCCTCGATGATCGGCCGGAGCGGCGCGGGCGGGGGCAACAACCGCAGGCCCATCCGGTTGGCGATCGGCCGTGCCAGCCGCTCGTGCACGATGCTGACCAGTCGGGTGCCTTTGAGCAGGAACGGGTTGATCACCCAGCTCTGCGTGAAGATCTCGACGTTGCGCTGCACGCCCAGTTCGTCCAATTGGACTTCGATCAAGGAGCGCAGCGGACCACCGCCGAAAGCGACGGAGGGCAGGCGCGCGAATTCCTCCGGTGAAACCGACCGGCCGATGTCGGGGTTGTCGCGGTCGGCCGCGAGCACGAAACCGTCTTCGAACAGAACCTCGTGCGGAAAGGGGAAGTTCGGGCCGGTGAACGCGGTCGGGGCGATCAGGAGGTCCACTTGGCCGCGTCTTAGTTGATCGAGGTAGTCGTCCGGTATCGGCAGCAGATTGAGGTGAATCCGCGGCGTGTGCGCGGCGAATTCGGCCAATAATGACTTGAGCAGCACGAATATGGCGTAGTCGCTGGCGATGACGCGGAAGGTGCGGTGGTCGGTGGTGGGGTCGAACGGTTCGCTGACGGCCATGGTCGCCTCGGCTGCCGCGATCGCCTCGCGTGCCGGGGCGACCAGTGACTCGGCCAAGGGCGTCAGCACCAGACGGTTTCGCTCCTTCACCAGAAGGACGTCGCCGAAATGCTTGCGCAGCCGGGCGAGCGATGCGCTCATCGCGGCTTGACCGACCATGTTGCGTTCCGCCGCGCGCGTCACGTGCCGTTCGGTGAGAAGTGCGTCCAATGCAAGAAGCAGGTTCAAGTCGACGTTGTGCAGCACCACTCGGAAGACCTCCATCGATGGCGGCCATGCCGCTGATCGACACCAACTGTTTCCCACGCTGCCCGGACCGCTCTAACGTTTCAGGCGAAAGCGACGAAAGATATGAAACCGAGATGCGCGGGCATCTGCGGTGTTCGCCGGGCCCGCTGTCCCGGAAGAAGCGGAGGTAAAGCGTGCGAAAGCGATCCAGCGGCGCGCCGTTGATCAGAGCAGTCGGGGGAACCGCGGCCGTCGCAGCACTGGCGGTCGGGATGGTGGGCAGCGCCAACGCCTCAGAGGTGCGGCCGTTCGCCGAGCAAGCCAGGGCGGCGGGTGTCAGCGAACGGCAAGCCGCCGCGTTGCAGGCCGACATCGATCGCAGGTTGGCAGGAATTCCGCGTGCGACGCAGACCGGTTTCAACCAGATCAGCTTCCCGGAGGGGGTGACCCGGACGTTCGACGTTCCCGGAGCGCCGAAGGCAGCCGGCGCGCCGAACTGCGGAGGCGGCAGCTTCTGCATGTACGCGGATGCCGACTACGAGCCGCCGTCCGGGCACGGTGGGACCATCTCGTTCTGGAAGTGCGGCGACTACGACCTGAACAACTCCGACTACGACTTCCTGGACAAAGCGACCAGCTTGCACAACAACCAGACCGCGGGCACGTATGCGTGGGCCGGCAGCAGGAACGGCGGTGGCTGGGACCACGTTTACTACGGCCCGGCGCCGTACTCGACTCCGCACCTGGGCGGGGGCTCGGACACGGCCGATCACGTTTGGCTCTGCGAGGCATAGCGGTTCGGGGGACCGGCAGGCTGGGGGGCTGTCGCGTCCAGCGTTGGTCGCTCGGTCGTGCGCCGCAGTCGTCCGCGCTGTATCGAACGGACTCGTACCCGGGCGATCACCCGCGGACCCGGCGGAAACGCCGGCGGTTCCACCGCGGAACATCAACCGCAAGATCGGCGATGGCCCGCTGAACTGCGCTCAGTTCAGCGGGCTTTTCGATGGTGCGCTGACACCGTCCACATAGGAACTCGCCGCGTCGGCGCCGGGAACTCGCGGGCGAGATAGCGCGTCAGCCGCGCGGTTCGGTGATTTCGCGCAGCTGCGCCCAGCCTGGTTCGGCCGCGGTCCAGTCGCCGGGGCCGGTGAGCACGGCAACCGCGGCCGTCTTCAACCGGCACGGTCGGCCGGTGAGCACCGAGACGACGTCTTCCAAGCCCGGGTTGTGGCCGATGAGGGCTGCGGTGCCGACGGAGCCGGGGAGTTCGTTGAGCACCGCGATCAGCTCACCGGCGGTCGCCTCGTAAATCCGGTCGTCGTGCACGGTTTCGACCGCGCCCGCTTCCGCGTCGACCAGTTCCGCCCCGGCCAGCTCCCACGTTCGCCGGGCACGCAACGCGGGTGAGCACAGCGCGCGGTCGATGCCGAAGCCCTGCCCGGACAGCCAGCGCCCGGCCGCCGCCGCGTCGCGTTCGCCGCGCGGCTCCAGAGGACGGTCGAAGTCGTCATCCCCAGCCGCGGCCTTCGCATGTCGGCACACCAACAACGTGCGATACATCGCCCTCGCCTTCCGCAGTCGCAAGCCTGGGCGGAAGGGTAGTAGTGGACCGGACGGGTTCACTGCGCACCGGCGTTTCCCCGCCGGTGCGACCGGAAAACCCACCGAAGAGGCCAACCCTGCCGAAGCGTCCAAAGGGGACCCGCGCGAGGAAACGGAGCAGCTGATGACCGGAAAGCTGGACGGGACCACTGCAGTCGTCACCGGCGCGTCGAGCGGGATCGGGGAGGCGACCGCCCGCGCGCTGGCCGCCGAAGGCGCCACGGTCGCGTTGTTCGCGCGCCGCCGCGACCGGCTGGAAGCGCGCGCCAAGGAGATCGGCGACGCGCACGCCTACGAGGTGGACGTCACCGATGCCGAAGCGGTGCGCTCCGCGATCGACCGCGCGGCCGACGAACTCGGCGGCATCGGCGTGCTGATCAACAACGCCGGCTACGGCAAGTGGGCGCCGGCGCGGGAAGCCGACCTGAGCGAATGGCGCAAGATGGTCGACATCAACGTCAACGGAGTGCTCTCCGCGACCCACGCCGCACTGCCGCACCTGACCGCGGCCGCGCGAGGATCCCGCGGCATCGCCGACGTCATCACCGTCAGCTCCGTGGCCGGGCGCAAGATGCCCGCACCGGACAGCAACGTCTACGCCGCCAGCAAGCACGCGGTCGGCGCCTTCTCCGAGGGCCTGCGCCAGGAACTCGCCGAGCACCACGTCCGAGTCGGCCTGGTCGAACCGGGCCTCGTCGAAACCGAGCTGACCACCAGCGAGGACGACACCGCGCCGAACGCCAGGACCGCCTCCGAACTCGGCGTGATCCAGTCCGAAGACATCGCCGACGCGATCGCCTACATGGCCACCCGCCCGCGGCGCACCGCGATCAACGAAATCCTGGTGCGCCCGACGGAACAGGTCAGGTAAGCCGCGGCAAGGTACTGCTGCAGATCATTTTGCGCGGCCGGTAGCGGAACCTCAGCGGCGCCCTCGATCGATTTCTTACGTAGCTCGCTACGCGGCGAAACCGCTGTCCTCGTGAGGACGCCGCTGAGAACCCGCGGCGGTGCCGGTTGCTCGCATGGTCGCTGATCAGCGACTCCGCCGCTGACAGGACAAGGCCCAGAAGCCGCTGTGGGCGCGGTTGGCTCAGCCGAGCCGCACCGGCAGCTGCTGGTAGCCGTTGGAGATGAACGACTCGGTCGGCGGCAGCTCGCCCGCGGACACCGCCAGTTCCAGCTTCGGGAACCGCTCGAACAACGCGGGCAGCGCGATGTGCGCCTCCAGCCGCGCCAGCGCCGCGCCGAGGCAGAAGTGCGGGCCGTGCCCGAACGCCAAGTGGTCCCGTGCGCCGCGGCGCGCGTCGAACTCGTCGGGTTCGGCGTAGCGCCCGGGGTCGCGGTTGCCTGCGGCGTAGGAGGCCAGGATCGCGTCGCCCTCGGCGATCACCGTGCCGTCCGGCAGCGGGATGTCGGTGGTGGCGAAGCGCAGCGGCACGTTCGCCAGCGCGGGCTCCCAGCGCAGCGTTTCCTCGACGACGTCGTCCCAGGACACTTCGCCGTTGCGGAGCATCGCGAGCTGCTCGGGGTGGGTGGTCAGCGCGACCACCGCCTGGCCCAGCAGGTTCACCGTCGTCTCGTGCCCGGCGCCGATCATCAGGATCAGCGTGTCGGCCAATTCCCGTTCGCTGAGCCGGTTCTCCTGCTCGTCGCGCGCCGCCAGCAGCCCGCTGGTGAGGTCGTCGGCCGGGTGGTGGCGCTTGTGCTCGATCAGGTCGGCGAGGAACTGCGCCATCTCCTGCGCGGTGGCCGCGGTCTCCTCCGGAGTGGCGGAGGTGCGGAACACCTCGTCCACGATGTGCCGCAGGCCCGCGCGCATCTGCTCGGGAACGCCGAACAGCTCGGTGATCACCGCGATCGGCAGCGGATAGGTGAACGCCGCGCGCAAGTCCACTTCGGACTCCCCGGCCAGCGCGTCCAGCAGCTCGCCGGTGATCTCGGTGATGCGCGGGCGCAGCGCCTCGACCCGGCGCGGCGTGAACGCGCGCGAGACCAGCCCGCGCAGCCGCGCGTGATCCGGGCCGTAGGCGGTGAACATGTTGTCCACGCCGACCCACGAGATCAGCGGCCAGTCACCGGGGATCTCGCCGCGGATCCACGCGGGCCAGTGCTGCCGCGGATCCTTCGACACCCGCTCGTCCGCCAGCAGCCCGCGCAGCCTGC
>NZ_JAFRFW010000401.1:0-1787 GCF_017434145.1 Saccharopolyspora sp.
CCGGAGCGTGGCGGCCCGGCCGCTGGCGAGAGTGCTTAGCCATAGATGACGGCACCCCGGTGCACGGTTTGGCGGCAACGCGGCAAGGCGTCCTCGGGACCCAGCCGCGGCAGGGCGGCCACGCGCGACCGCGGGTCGGTCGACCAGCGCTGCACCCGCGAATCCGGTGCCGTCACGACCAGATCGCCGGTCTCCCACACCGCGTAAGTCGCCGGTGCGCCCGGCATCAACGCCCCCGTCACCCCGTCGTCGAGACCGGCGGCACGCCAGCCGCCGCGGGTGTGCGCGGTGAACGCGGCGCGCGGTGAGATGCCGAAACCTTCCGTGCGGTGGTGCACCGCGGCACGCACCGAAGCCCACGGGTCGACCGGGGTCACCGGTGCGTCCGAGCCGAGCGCCAGCAGGATCCCGTTCGACGCCAACGCCGAGAACGGGTTCAACCGCGTGCCGCGCTGCACCCCGAGCCGCTGCGCGTACATGTCCGACGGACCGCCCCAAGCCGCGTCGAACGCGGGCTGCACCGATGCGGCCACCCCGAACGACCCGAGCTGCGCGGCCTGCTCCGGGCCGACCATCTCCAGGTGCTCCAGGCGGTGGCGCATGCTCGCCAGCGCGGGCACTCCCAGCACTTTCGCCGCGCGGCGGAAGCCCTCGCAAGCCTCGGCCACCCCGGCGTCACCGATGACGTGGAAACCGGCCTGCAACCCGTTCCTGGTGCACTCGACGAGGTGCTCGGCCACCGCCTCGGCGTCCAGGTAGAGCACGCCGGACGTGGTCGGATCGTCGTTGTAGGGCGCCCCGAGCGCAGCCGTGCGCGAGCCCATCGCGCCGTCGATGAACAGATCGCCGCCGAGGCCCCGCACCCCGAGCTCGCGTGCGGTGTGCAGCGCGCCGAGCTCGCCCCAGTAGCCGACGACCTCCGGCAGATCACCCCGCGCGGACAGCGCCATCAGGTCGGCGAGGTCGTCCTCACCGGAGATGTCCGGTCCGGCGCACTCGTGCACGCTGGCCACGCCGTGCGCGGCCGCGTGCCGCAGGAAAGCCAGCTGCGCCTCGCGGCGCTGGGCCACGCCGAGCGATTCCCTGGCCGCGCTGCGCGCGTGGTGGTGGGCCACCCGGGTCAGCGGACCTTCGCCGCTCCAGCCCTCGGCGCCGCGGGCCAGCGGTGCGCGATCGATCAGGGCGGTGGAAACCAGCGCGGAGTGCACGTCGATCCGCGAGAGGTACACCGGCGCCCCGCCACAGGCGCTGTCGATCTCGGAGCGGGTCGGCGGGCGGCGCTCCGGCCACCACGTCTCGTCCCAGCCGTGCCCCCACACCAGCGCGCCGGGGTGTTCCTCGACGTGATCGCGCAGCGCGTGCAGGAACTCCGTCAGCGAAGCGCACCCGGTCAGGTCGAGGCCGTTGAGCAGCAGGCCCGAGGAAGTGGCGTGCACGTGGGCGTCGACGAACGCGGGCGTGACGAACGCACCGCCGAGATCGACTACCTCCGCCTCGGGGTGCAGCGCACGGCCGACCCGGTCGGACCCGACCCAGGCGACGGTGCCGTCGATGACGGCCATCGCGGTGGCGTCGGCGTCGGCGGGTGAGTGGATCCGCCCCCCGAGCAGCAACGTGGTCTCGGACATGTCCCTGTGTGTTCCCTGTCCTGGGGATCTCCCCCGGCTTCGCTTCCTGGCGGCGCTGAGCTGATCGAGCCTACGGCCCGAACGGCCCCCACCGGATCCCGGCCCCCTCGCGGCCGGTCCCGCAACAGCGGGTGCGGCACCCCTCCTCGTCCTCGCCGG
>NZ_JAFRFW010000402.1:0-12007 GCF_017434145.1 Saccharopolyspora sp.
AGCTGATCACCGCGCTGCGCCGCGGCAACAATGAACGCGCCATCGAGCTGATGGACGCCCATCGGGAGGCCACCCGCACCCACCTGGGCCCGGCCTTGTCCCCCGCGCCGCGCTCCTGACAGCCGACTTCCGCCACCAGCGGTCCTTTCGTCCCGTCTGGCGGGACCACCTGTTCGCTCCGGCGTGAGTCCCCGGAGCTGGCGGCGCGCGCACGTGCTTCCCGACTCTCGAGCGAACGGACCGTTTGACCAATCTAGTGGGACGAACAGGCCGTTCACTCCTGTCCGAGATCGCTGGGGGCGGTGACGGTCGGGCGTGTCGGGCGGGGTGCTGCGCTCCGGTTCGGGCAGCGGCGAGCGAGGCTGGATTGCATTCAATTTTGCATGGACTTCCCCCGCTGTGAGGTGCTTTACTCCCGGGTGCGCAACGCGGCGCAGCGGCAGGGAGGCGCACAGCATGGCGGACCTGGAGTACCGAGTCTCCGAAGGCGTGGGCACGATCCTGCTCAACCGCCCGGCCAAGAAGAACGCGTTCACCCTGGACATGGTCGACGAGTGGGCCGCGGCGATCCGCCGGGCGCAGGCCGACCCGCAGGTGCGCGTCCTGGTCGTCACCGGCGCCGGGGACGCGTTCTGCTCCGGGGTCGACCTGGACGACTTCACCGGCGAGGACAAGTCCGTGCTGCAGGACAAGACCGTGCTCACCGACCGGGTGCACCAGGTCGCGCTCGCCTTGGAGGACATGGACAAACCGGTGATCGCCGCGGTCAACGGCGTGGCCGTGGGCGCGGGCATGGACATGGCGCTGATGTGCGACATCCGGCTGGTCGGCGAGTCCGCGCGGTTCTCCGAGGGCTACGTGCGGGTGGGGCTGGTGCCCGGCGACGGCGGTTGCTACTTCCTGCCACGGCTGGTCGGTACGGCCAAGGCGCTGGAGCTGCTGTGGACCGGTGACTTCATCGACTCCGCCACGGCGGTCGAGCTCGGCATCGCCAGCTACCGCCATCCCGACGACGAACTCTCCGAGAAGACCTACGAATTCGCCCGCAAGCTGGCCGCAGGGCCACCGGTGGCGATCCGGGCGATCAAGCGCGCGGTGTACCAGTCGGCGCGCACCGACCTGCGGACCTCGCTGGACCTGATCTCCTCGCACCAGGCGATCGTGCAGTCCACCGAGGACTCCGCGGAGGCGCTGGCGGCGTTCCGCGAGAAGCGCAGGCCGAACTTCCAGGGCCGGTGAGCACCGTGTCCGATGTGGACGCATTGTTCCGGCCGCGCGCGGTCGCGGTGGTCGGCGCCTCGGAACGCTCCGCGATGGCCGCGCGGCTGACGGACTTCCTGGTGCGCGACGGGTTCACCGGCACGGTCCACCCGGTGAACCCGCGGTACCGGGAACTGCACGGCCTGCCCTGCTACCCGTCCGTGGACCAGTTGCCGGGACCGATCGACCTGGTGCTGGTCATGGTGCCTGCCGAGCGGGTGCTCGACGTGGTGGCGCAGTGCGCGCAGGCGGGCGCGAGCCTGGCTGTGGTGCTCTCGTCGGGGTTCGCCGAAGTCGACGACGCGGGCGCGGCGTTGCAGGCGCAGCTGACCGAACTGGCCCGCAGCAGCGGAATCCGCGTGCTCGGGCCGAACTGCCAAGGCTTCATCTACCGGCCGGGGGCGGTGACCGCATCGTTCAGCTCCGGCGCGGGAATCGGTTCCGCACCGCCGAGCGAAACCGGCGGCATCGCCTACATCGGACAGAGCGGCGCGCTCGGCGGCAGCGTGCTGGGCATGGCCGCCGACCGGGGCGTCGGGCTCACGGCGTGGGTCAGCGTCGGCAACCAGGCCGATCTGACCGCAGCGGAGTCCGCCGCGCTGCTGTTGGAAGAGCCCGACCTCCGCGTGCTGGCCTGCTATTTCGAGCAGCTTCCCCGCGGTGCGCAGTGGTCCCGGCTGACCGCGCGGGCCGCAGAACTGGGCAAGCACGTCGTGGTGCTGCGATCCGGGCGGTCGGACACCGGTCGGCGCGCCGCCGCCTCGCACACCGGCGCACTGGTGCGCTCCGGTGCGGCGTTCGACCTGGTCACCGAGCGGTCCGGGGCGGTGCTGGTGGACGATGTGGACGAACTGATCGACACCGCGATCGCGCTCGGCGGGCCGCGGCCCGCGGGCGCGCGGCTGGGCGTGGTCACCAGTTCCGGTGGCGCGGGCAGCTTGGCCGCGGATCAGGCCGAGCCGCGCGGGCTGGGCATTCCCGAGCTCGGCCCGGCCACGCAGGACGCGCTGGCACCGCTGATCCCTCCGTTCGGCAGCCTGGTCAATCCGGTCGACGTGACCGCGCAGGTCATCAACGATGCCGGGCAGCTCGGGCAGGTCTGCGAGGCGGTGGCCGAAGACGGCGGCGTGGATGCGGTGCTGGTGCTGCTGACCACGCTCGGCGGACGCACCGCCGAGCAGATCGCCGAGTCGCTGCTGCGTGCCTCGCGCGCCACGGCGAAACCGTCTGCGGTGGCTTGGCAGTACTCGCACGCCGAGATCGCGGAACCGGCCGCGATGCTGCGGCGAGCGGGCATCCCGGTGCTGCCTTCGACGAGTGCGGCGCTGACGCTGCTGTCCCGATTGGTCGCGCGGCCCGCACCGGCCGCGGAGGTGGCCGAGCTGTCGTGGCCGGACGTTCCGGCCGGTGAGCTCACGGAGTCGGCCGGGGCTGGCGTGCTCGACGCGATCGGCGTGGCCCGGCCACGCGGGCGACTCGCGGCCGATCCGGCCGAAGCCGGGATCATCGCCCGCGAGCTGGGCGGTGAGCTGGTGTTGAAGATCCAGTCGCCGGACGTGCCGCACAAGAGCGACGCAGGCGGCGTGCACGTCGGTGTATCGGCGACCGGCGCGGACCACGCGGCGCAGCGAATCCTCGACGCCGTCAAGGAGAACGTTCCCGACGCGCGGGTCAGCGGCGTGCTCGTGCAGGAACTCGTTCCCGCCGGGGTCGAACTCCTCGTGGGCGTTCAGGGGTCGAGGGACGGATACCCGCCGGTGCTCACGGTGGGCATGGGCGGAGTCACCACGGAGATCTACGGGGATGTGGTCGCGGAACTGGCCCCTGTGGACGTCAAGGGAGCTCACGACATGCTGCGGCGCCTTCGCGGGTGGCCGCTGCTGGACGGATTCCGCGGCAGCCAACGGTCCGATGTGGACGGTGCGGCGCAGGCCATCGCTGCGCTGTCGCAGCTGGCCGCGCAGCTCGGCGAACGGCTGGTGGAGCTCGAGGTGAACCCGCTGATCGTGCATCCGGAAGGCCGCGGTGCGACTGCGGCGGACCTGCTGCTGAACAGCGTTCCCGGCGACTGAGCGGAGAATCGCGGTGCACACCGGATCGACGGCGCGGTCGCAACAGCGGGGCGGATCGCACGTGCGGGCCGTCATCGGCGGTTCGATCGGCAACCTCGTGGAGTGGTACGACTGGTTCGTCTACGCCAGCTTCGCGCTGTACTTCGCGGAAAGGTTCTTCCCCGAAGGCAGTCCCACGGCGCAGTTGATGAACACCGCGGCGGTGTTCGCGGTCGGATTCCTCGCCCGGCCGCTGGGCGGCTGGCTGCTCGGCCGGGTCGCCGACCGGCGGGGCCGGAAGTTCGGGCTCACGCTGTCGGTCACGATGATGTCGGTCAGCGCGCTGTTGATCGCGCTGGCTCCGACCCACGACCAGGCCGGCTACCTCGGCGCGGCGATCCTGCTGGTCGCCCGGATCATGCAGGGACTCAGCGTCGGCGGGGAGTACGCGGCCAGCGCTTCCTACCTGACCGAGGCTTCCCAGCGCGGGCACCGCGGACTCGGGTCCAGCTTCCAGTACGTCTCGGTGACGTTGGGGCAACTGTTCGGGCTGGCCGTGCTCATGGTGCTGCAGAGCCTGCTGACTCCGCAGCAGCTTTCCGCTTGGGGTTGGCGGATTCCCTTCGTCATCGGCGCCATCGCCGCGGTGGTGGTGTTCTACCTGCGGCGCCGGCTGCCGGAAACCGCGGCGTACCAGGAGGAAACGGCGAACGACTCCGGACGGCGCGGCACGCTAGCCGAAGTCTGGCGCAACAGGCGCGCGGCGCTGCTGGTGTTCGCCCTGACCATCGGCGGCAGCGTCGCCTTCTACACCTACACCACGTATCTAACGAAGTACCTGGTGAACTCGGCCGGTTTGAGCAAGGGCACCGCGACCTCGGTGATGTTCCTGGCGCTGTGCGTGTTCGCCGTGCTGCTGCCAGTTGGTGGGGCGCTGTCGGACCGCATCGGACGCCGCCCGGTGCTCATGTTCTTCGGCGTGGGAACGACATTGGGCACCTACCCGATCATGACCGCGATCCAGCGCTGGCCCTCGTTCGGTGCGGCGCTCGCGCTCGCGGTGCTGGCGCTGACCATCGTCTGCGGGTATTCGTCGGTCAACGCCTGCGTGAAAGCGGAGTTGTTCCCCACTTCGGTGCGCACGGTCGGTGTCGCCGTGCCGTACTCGCTGGCGCAGGCGATCTTCGGCGGCACCGCGGAATACATCGCGCTGGCGTTCCGCAATGCCGGGCACGAGCACTACTTCTTCTTCTACGTCTCCGGTTGCGCGTTGTTCTCGCTGATCGTCTACCTCGCCATGCCGGAGACCCGCGCGGTCGCCCTCAGTCGCTCCGAGCGGGACGCGGTCGCCGAAGCGGGCCGCGAACCCGGTGCGGGAAAGGAAACGGTGTCATGACCGAGCTCGCCGAACTGCGCCGCGAAGTGCGCGAGGTGTGCCGCCGGTGGCGTGCCGACGGGCGCTACCGGCCGCGCCCGGACGCCTGGCTGCGCTCCTACGATCCCGCGTTCAGCAAGGAATTGGCCGAGCACGGCTGGATCGGCATGACCTGGCCGGAACGCGTCGGCGGCGGCGAGCGGTCCAATATGGACCGGCTGGTGGTGACCGAGGAACTGCTGCGCGCGGGCGCGCCAGTCGCCGCGCACTGGATCGGCGATCGGCAGATCGGACCGTCGATCCTGCGGCACGGAACGGCAGAGCTCCAAGACGAGATCCTGCCGGGGATCGCTTCCGGCGAGCACGTGCTGTGCCTGGGCATGAGCGAGCCGGAGGCGGGTTCGGACCTGGCTGCGGTGCGCACCACCGCGCAACGCGCCGACGGCGGTTTCCGGGTCAACGGCAGGAAGATCTGGACCAGCCACGCGCATCACGCCACGCACTCCTACCTGCTGGCGCGCACCGACAAGACCGAGAAGAAGCACGAGGGGCTCACCGAGTTCGTCGTGGACATGACCGCCGAAGGGGTGAGCGTGACGCCGATCGTCGACATGGCCGGTTCGCACCACTTCAACGAAGTGGTCTTCGATGACGTGTTCGTGCCCGCGCGCAGGGTGATCGGCGTCGAGGGCAACGGCTGGCGGCAGGTGACCGAGCAGCTCGCCTACGAACGCGGCGGACCGGAGCGGGTGTTGTCGACGTACCCGGTGCTGGAGCAGCTGCTTTCCGGCGGCGTGGACCAGGATGACGGACTGCTCGCCGAACTCGGCGAGCTGGTGTCGCGGTTGGCCACGCTGCGCAGCCTGTGCGCACAGATCGCCGGCGCGCTCGACGCGGGCGAGGCGCCGATGCGCGCGGCAGCGACGTTGAAGTACCTCGGCACCGACTTCGAGCGCGAAGTGCTGGAATTCGCCCGCAGGGCAACGGGTTCCGGCGTGGTGCCACCGGACAGCCCGCTCGGTGAGGCGATCATGGCCGCGCCCGGTTTCAGCATCCGCGGTGGCTCCTCCGAGGTTCTGCTGTCCATTCTCGCCAAGCAGGAGGCGCAGTGAACAACCCGTTGATCGCCGAGGTCGCCGCGGACGTTCTCGGGTCCGCTTCCCCGGAACCGGCCGACGAAGCGCTTCCCGCGCTCTGGTCCACAGTGGTCGAACTGGACTGGCCCCTGGTCTCCATCGACGAGGATTCCGCCGGAGCGGGCGGAACTCTGGACGATCTGCTCACGCTGATCTCCGCGGTCGCCGAGAGCGGTATTTCGCTTCCGCTGGCCGAGGCCGCAGTCGCCCGCTGGGCACTCGTCGACAGCGGGCACGACCCGGCGGGCCTGGTCGTGCCCGCGTCCGCCGATGCCGAAGGCGCGCTGCACGATGTCCCGTGGGCCCGGCACGCGCAGCACTTGGTGGTGTGGCGGGAACAAAGCGCACCATTGCTCGTCGACCTGGCGGAGTCCCGGATCGAACGCAGCACGAACCTGGCCGGTGAACCGCGCGACACGGTCGTCCTTCCCGAGTCCGGTGGAGTCGCATTGCCGCAGGCGCCTTCCCGGCCGGAAATGCTGGCCAGAGCCGCACTGCTGAACGCGGCCGGAATCGTCGGCGCGGCACGCGGGGCGCACGAGATCACCCGCACGCACGTCACGCAGCGCCACCAGTTCGGACGTCCGTTGATCGCGGTGAAATCGGTGGCCAGCGCGCTCGCCACGATGCGGACGGATCTGGTCTCGGCGGAAGCCGCGCTCGGCCGCGCCCGCGAGGCGCACGAACGCGACGATGCCGAGACGTTGCTGGCCGGTACCGCCACCGCCAAGATCCGTGCCGCACGCGCGGCGACCTCCATCGCACGCAACGCCCACCAGCTGCACGGCGCGATGGGCGTGACGCAGGAGCACTCATTGCACCACGTGACCCGGAAGCTGTGGGCGTGGCGTGACGAGCACGGCAGCGAACGCAGCTGGGCCATCTGGCTCGGGCGGGAAGCCCGCGCGCTCGGCGAAGATGCACTGTGGACGGATCTGACCGCCGGAGTGTGAGCCGCCTGCGAACCCAGCTCGCGGGGTCCTTCGACCGAGCGGCCGGGATCACACCTCCGATGGGCCTCGTGCTGCGACCGTCACCGGGTCACCGATCGCGAGCGTCCCGGTGCTGGTGACGGCGAACTTGGTGCCGAACGCGATACCACCGCAGGCGGCCCGCCGGTAGGTGGCCAGCGTCGCAAGCGGCTCCGGTCCGGACTTGGCGCCGAGAGCCTGGTCGACTGTGGTGACGACGCACCGGATCGCCGGTTTGGCATATCCGAGCTCGGCCCGGCCGATCCGGATCCGGCGCAGCGTGTCCTCCGCGTGCGGCCCGTCCCCGCCGGTGATGACGATGTTGGGGCGGAAACGGCTCATCGGCAGCGCCGGGGAATCCTTGGCGCGCAGTGTGCGGTTGAGTCCTTGCAAGGACGCCTCCGACAGGAGGTGTATCGGGCAGCTGTCGGCGTAGCCGGATGTGCCGGGGGTGTGCCCGTCGGTGATGCGATGGTGTTCGGGTGGCACACGCACCAATCTGCTCGCCGTTCCCAGCGCCTCCGACAGCCGCTGCGCCACCTCGTCGCCCTGGTCGATGCCCCGGTACGAGGCGCCGAACAGGTTCACATCCCCGCGTGGGCCGGTGCTGTCGACGTCGATGTCGATCGAGGCGGATTCCGGGAAGTGCAGGACGAGCCGGGTGCCGTCGGCGCTGATCTCCGGCTGGATCAGCGCCAGCTGCGGATGCGCGCGCTGCGTGCGGCAACGGCCTCGGTCATCGGTGACCATGAAGCTGCGGTCCTGGCGGAGTCCTGCTCTGGTCAGCACGGCTTCGGTCAGCACGACCGGGGCGCATCCCTTGACCGGGTAGCAGTACAGCGCCGCCACCCGAAACGCCGGGTCATGGCGCTCGTGCCGGCTCGCGGTGGAGGATTCGGAAAGCACAGGAGGCTCCTTCGTGTGAAGCGCCCTTCCTGATCTCGCTTTCGTCCGGTTCCCGGTTGAGCGTGGCGGACATGATCCGTTGCAGCGCTTCTCAACCCGGCGACACGTCATCGTGCCGGGCAAAGCATACGCGCTGCAGGACGTTTGCGGGCCGATCACCGGTGAGCGCGACTCCGTCGACGAACCATTGCGCCCCGTTTCGTGCGGTGTGCCGTGGCGATCGAAGCACCGGTCTCAGCCGAGTTCCTCGCGGAGGTCGCGTTTGAGCACTTTGCCGGTGGCGGTGCGGGGAAGCAGCTCGGTGCGGAACACGATGTGGTCCGGAACCTTGAACGATGCCAGGCGTTCGCGCACGTGCGCGCGCAGGTCCTCGGCGTCGGCGGACGCGCCCTCGTGCAGCCGCACCACGGCGGCGACCCGTTCGCCGAGCGCGGCGTCCGGCAGGCCGAGCACGGCGGCGTCGGCCACGTCCGGATGCTCGAACAGCGCCGCTTCCACTTCGGCGCAGTAGACGTTCTCGCCGCCGCGGATCACGACGTCCTTCATCCGGTCCACCACGTAAACCCAGCCGTCGTCGACCCGGCCCAGGTCTCCGGTGCGGAACCAGCCGTCGCCGAACGCCTCCGCGGTCGCGCCGGGGTTGTTCCAGTAGCCGCGCACGATCTGCGGGCCGCGGAACCACAATTCCCCGACCTCACCGGCACCGAGATCATCGCCGGTCGCGGGATCTACGATGCGCAATTGCGAGCCCGGAACCGGGCGACCGACGCTGTCGGGGTGCCCGACGTACTCGTCGCCGGAGTTGCTCACCACCGCCGAGGTGGTTTCGGTGAGGCCGTAACCGTTGGCCGGAGCCACGTTCGCCGCGAGCGTCCGGTGCACCCGCCCGACCAGATCCGGCGGGATCGGCGCACCACCCATGCTCGCACCGTCCAACGTGGACAATTCGCCGGGTTCGGAATCCACCAGGTCGCGCAACACCGTGGGAACCCCGGCGATCGAGTTCAGCTGCTCATCGCGCACCAAGCGCGCGGCTTCCGCGGCGTCCCAGCGGTACATCGTGACGGTCTTCGCGCCCGCCCGCGTCGCGAAGCACAGCCCGGAAAGCCCGGCGATGTGGAAGATCGGGAACGTCAGCAGCACCCCGGGTCGGGCCGCTTGCTCCTGCTCGCCGGTCAGCGCGGCACCGATCCGCCGGCCCAGGACCATGTTCCAGATGTTGGTGCAGTGGTTGCGGTGGCTGCCGACCGCTCCTTTCGGTTTCCCGGTCGTGCCGGAGGTGTAGAGGATCGTCGCGTCGTCGTCCGGATGCACCGCCACATCCGGAAGTTCCGCACTCGGATCCAGCTCCGCGATCAGTGACTCCCAAGTGCGCACGCCCTCCGGCGGAGCACCACCGCGCACCTGCACGACGCTGCGGTCGCCGAAGTCAGGGGCCAACGCGGCGACTCGTTCCTCGTCGGCGAACAGGACCCGGGCGCCCGAATCCTCCAGCCCGTAGCGCAGTTCCGGCTCGGTCCACCAGGCGTTCAGCGGCACCGCGATCAGCCCGGCGGCTTGGGTGGCCCAGAAGATCGGCGCCCACTCGGGATAGTTGCGCATCGCCACCGCGACACGATCTCCCGGAGCCAGGCCGAGTTCTCCGAGCAGCCGGTGCGCGAGCCCCGCGGCGAGGCGGAAGTGCTCGTCGAACGTGCGCCGATCCCCGCCGTACACGGTGAATTCCGCATCGCCGTGCATCCGCGAAGCCAGCAGCACGTCCCGGAGCGTCTGCGGGCCGGTGCGGAAGACCCGCATCGGGACACCGCGGACCTCGCGGTCTTCGAGCGCGAACTCCCCGTCAGGGGCGGTGAACTCGGCCAGCAGGCGGTCCCGATCTGCCACGTCCCGGCTCCTCTCGCAAGGTTCGCGCTGCGCGCCTCAGTCTGCGCCCATCACCGGCCGGTTGACCACCCCGCGGGGCGACGGCTCGCAGCCGCGCGAACCTCCGCCCGCCGGACCGCTCATTCCGGACTTCCCGGCCACGGCGGGATGAACGACGGGTAGTCGGTGCTCACTTTGCCGGGGAACCGGGCCGGTCGCTTCTCCAGGAACGAAGCCACACCTTCGGCGGCGTCCGGACTCTTGCCGAGGTCGTAGATCGCGCGCGAGTCCAGTTTGTGCGCCTCCATCGGGCTGTCCGCGCCCAACATGCTCCACAACATCTGCCGCGACGCCGCGACCGAGATGGCGGAGGTGTTCTCCACGATCTCCTGCGCGATTCCCCTTGCGGTGCTGAGCAATTCGGCGTCCTCGACGACCCGCGAGACGAGCCCGCCTTGCTTCGCCTCGGCCGCGTCGAAGATCCGGCCGGTGGAGACCCACTCCATCGCCTGCGAGATCCCGACCAACCGCGGCAGGAACCAGGTCGAACCGGCTTCGGGAACGAGACCGCGGCGGGCGAACACGAACCCGAACCGCGCCGAGGTGGCCGCGATGCGGATGTCGGTTGGCAGCAGCATCGTCGAGCCGACGCCGACCGCGGCGCCGTTGACCGCGGCGATCACCGGCTTCTTGGAGGCGGCGAACCGGAGCGCGCAGGTTCCGCCGCCGTCGCGGGGAACGCCGTCGATCGTGTCGATGTCCGGGATGTCCTTGCGCGACCCCGTTTCGTAGTTGAACGTGTCCGCGCCTTCGCTGAGGTCGGCGCCCGCGCAGAACCCGCGGCCCGCGCCCGTGAGCAGCACGACCCGCACGTCGTCGTCGGCGTCGGTGCGGTCGAACGCGTCGATCAGTTCCCGGCGCATCCGATCCGTGAACGCGTTGAGCCGGTCCGGGCGGTTGAGCGTGATCGTGGCGATCCGCTCGTCCACCTGGTACGTGATCTGCTGGTATTCCAACGGAGTTCCTTCCCGCCTCATGCCCCCATCAGGTCGGCCAGCCGCAGCCGCCGGGCGCGGTCCGATCCGAACAGGACCTCGGATGTCTTGGCGCGCTTGTAGAACAGGTGCGCGTCGTGCTCCCACGTATATCCGATCCCGCCGTGCAGCACGACCCCGTTGGCGGCCGCGTCGAAAGCGGCGGGCGAGCAATAGACCTGTGCCAGCGCGGCGGCCATCGGTAGTTCAGCGGGGTCGTGGTCAGCGGCCCACGCCGCGTACCGGACCAGGGACACCGCCTGCTCCTTCGCGCTGTACATGTCCGCGCAGGCGTGCTTGACGGCCTGGTACGAGCCGATGAGCCGCCCGAATTGCACCCGGGATTTCGCGTACTCCACGGTCATGTCCAGCACGCTGCGCATCCCGCCGACCTGTTCCGCCGCCAGCGCGACCGCCGCCAGATCGTCCACCTGCGACTTGACCGCAGAAGAGTCCTTCGTGGACAGCGCACGGGCCGGAGCGCCCTGCAGGTCCAGCCGCGCCATCCGCCGAGTGGGATCGAGCGTGCGCAACGTCGTGCGCTGCACTCCGGAATCCGCGGTGCGGACCAAGAACCAGCCGGAATCGGCGCGCACCAGCACGATGTCGGCCACATCGCCGGACAGCACGGGGGTCAGACGCCCGTCGAGCACCCATCCGCCGTCGCGGGATACCGCCCGCGCACCTTCCGCGACGGTTCCGATGAGTTCGCCGGAAGCCAGTTGCGGCAACAATTCCCGTTGCGCCTGCTGGTCATCGAGCGCGTCGAGCACGTCGACCGCGAGCACCGCCGAAGCCAGGAACGGCGACGGCAGCAGCGTTCTGCCCAGTTCTTCGGACACGATGGACCGCTCCACGTGCCCGGCTCCCGCACCGCCGTGCTCGTCGGCGACGACCAGGCCGAGCACCCCCAGATCGCGCCCCATCCGCCGCCACAGGTCCCGGTCGAATCCCGCACCGGTCTCCATCGCCGCACGCACCTGCGCGGAACCGGCGTGGTCGGCGAGGAACTTCCCGACCCCGTCCCGCAGGTCGCGCTGCTGGCTGTCGAGCGTCAGTTCCACGGCCACCCTCCTAGGCGGTGTGTTGAAAGTGGTCCGATGTGGTCAGGAAGTCTCGCGCTGGGTTCCGACGCGGAGTTCGCGGAACGGCACGTCCTTGTCCACCTGCGGTTCCTTCGGCAACCCGAGCAGCCGGTCACCGATGATGTTGCGCTGCACCTGGTTGGTGCCGCCCGCGATGCTGGAGGCGGGCACCGAGTTGATCGCGGTGCTCAGCTCCTCGGCCGCCGCGTCGTCCGGATCCCAGGCCACCGCGTCGGTTCCGGCGATCTCCCCGGCCGCGTGCAGCGCATCCCACAGCAGGGTCGCGCCAGCGAGCTTGGCCACCGAGCCGCGCGCACCCGGCGGTG
>NZ_JAFRFW010000403.1:0-2359 GCF_017434145.1 Saccharopolyspora sp.
CGGACTGGGGCTCCGCGGGACCTGCGCGCGGAGTCCCGGCCACCGGCGGGCAGCGGCCCGCGGGGCAGGAGTGGGAGCGGCCCGCGGCGGAGTGGCCTGCGCAGGACGCCGAATCGGACGTGCCGGCGGCTTCCAGCATCCGGTCCTACACCTGGACCGGGGGGCGGACCCGGTCGAACTACGAGCTTCAAATGGAAACGCTCGTGTCCACCAGCGAGTCGTACCGATCCGGCGCGGCGGGACGGATGGAACACGCGTCGATCGCCGAGTTGTGCAGGCACCCGCTGTCGGTTGCCGAGGTCGGGGCGATGCTGTCCGTTCCGATCGGGGTGGCCCGGGTGCTGCTGGCCGACATGGCTGAACTGGGGATGATCACGGTGCACCAGACTGTGACGGAAAGCGGCAGCGCACCACACATGATGTTGATGGAAAGGGTTTTGAGTGGACTCCGTCGGCTTTAGAGCTCCCCAAGCAGGCGCTCAGGGACCGCTTGCCCAGCAGCGCAGTGCCACCACCTCGGCCAAGATCGTCGTCGCCGGCGGTTTCGGGGTCGGCAAGACGACTTTCGTCGGGTCGGTCTCCGAGATCGTCCCGCTGACCACCGAGGCCGTGATGACGGAGGCCAGTTCCGGCGTCGACGACCTCGCGGCGACGCCGGACAAGACCAGCACCACCGTCGCGATGGACTTCGGCCGCATCTCGCTGGATTCGGATCTGATCCTGTACCTGTTCGGCACGCCCGGGCAGCAGCGGTTCTGGTTCATGTGGGACGACCTGGTGCGCGGTGCGATCGGTGCCGTCGTGCTGGTGGACACCCGCAGACTCGCGGATTCCTTCTCGGCCGTGGACTTCTTCGAGGATCGCGGGCTGCCCTACCTGATCGCGGTGAACTGCTTCGACGGGGAGCTGCGCCACCAGATGGAGGAGATCCGCGAGGCGATGGCGATCGGCCCGCACGTGCCGATCGGCCCGTGCGACGCGCGGGACCAGCAGTCCACCAAGCACGCGCTGATCGCGCTGGTGCAGCACTCGATGCGGCACTGGCAGGCCAAGCAGGGCGCGCAAGCATCCCGGTGAACCGGTTGCGGTGACCGGGCCCGCCGCGGTTGCCGCGGTGGAACTCCTGCGCGAGCGCGCCGTTCGAGCGGAAACGTTCGAGCGGCGCGCTCTTTTTTGCGCTGTGCGGGGAAAATCTCGTGCCCGGCCGGGCGCCGGTCCCGGGCGCGGGCACTGTCCACGGTGTTCTTGACGATCTTCGGTGGACGGTGCCGCGTTCGTCCACCCGGGTATGCCGGTGCGCGCCCGCGCGGCGCGCGGTTTTTGCCTGCTGTGCGGTGACTTCCGGAGTCCGCGGACGCGGATTCCGGCTGGTCCGGCCACTTGCGCGGCACAGTCCTTTATGGAGGAAAGTGCGCAAGTGGCCGTGCCGGACCGCTGCGAAATATTCACCCAATTGAAAGAGTGCGCCCGTCGTTATCCGGCCGCTAACATTCCTCAATAGCGGCCGATGGCCGACTAATCCCACTTCTCGACAGCGCCTGAGCGAGCTGTCGCGGCGCGCTCCCGAGATCGTTCTCGGGTGGCGGCACCGCCTTGTTCCAGGTGATTTCCCGCGTTCGAGAAGGCGATCCGACGAAAGGTGGCCATTGTGGACATCGACGCGCTCTTCCAGCCGCAGTCGCGGGCGATTCGCGCCGCGGCGCGCGAGGGGTTCCGATTCCGGTGCGCGCGCGTCCCGGCGGCGCCGGTGTTGCAAGGATTCCGCGTGGTGCGAGGTGTGCTGGACGTGTTCCTCGCCAGCGCGCCCGACGACTCGGTCGCCGCCCGATATCGGGTGGCGGACCTGGAAAATCCCGAACCGCTCGCGTCGTGGCGGCGATCCGGGCCCGTGGACCAGGTGGTTCCCGCGTTGCTCGCATTACCCGTGCACGGCGCGCGCGGTTCACCGGTGGTCCCGGAACTTCCGCGAACCCGGGATTCTTCAGCCGCAGCACCGATTCCGCCCGCAGCCGGCGACGAGGCGCACACCTGCGCGAATTTCCGTTTCCGGCGGCGTTGGCCGCGCATCCCGCAGCAACGTCGCGCGGAGCCCGGGGGTGCGCGGTGAACGACAAGAAGCACTTGCCGATGGCTTGGCACTTCGAGCGGGTGTCGGCGCGCGAGAGCTACACATTCCGCTGGGGCCGCGGCGCCGGAGTGATCACCGTGCATCGCGGCGACGCGCGTGGTTCGCACGGTGATGACGGTTTGGTCGACACCGTGCAGGTCGGCACCGATTGGATCGATGACCAGGATGTGCGCGTGCAGGCCAAGAAATGGATTCGGGCGAATGCGGGACGCGGTGTGCGATGAATGCCCC
>NZ_JAFRFW010000404.1:0-9701 GCF_017434145.1 Saccharopolyspora sp.
CCAGCAGCGAACGCCGCGCCAGTTCGAGGTCGTCCGGGCCCGGGGTGAACTCCGCGGCCCAGCGGGCGAGGGTTGCAGCGGTGCTGGTCATGTTCGCCGTCCATCCTGACCACCCGCGGCGGCCTCCGGGAAACCCGACAGCACATTTGTACGGCCAATTGCGTCGCCAGGTCAACGCCGCCCGTGCAATGCCGCGCGGTCGACGCCGCACCGCGACCCGGCGAGCGGACCGCTCGTACCCCTCCACTCCAGGAGCGAACGGCCCGTTTGACCAATCTATTGGGGCCAACAGTCCGTTCACTCGACGTCGATGGCGCCGGAGCGGGCGAACCGGCCCGATGGGTTGACACCCGGCGACCCCGATCACAAACTGACGCAACGTTTTGTACGGCTAAATCCGATCCGGCCGTTCCGCCGCGGCGTCCGCCCCGGCTCTCCCCCTCTTGCGGGCTCCCTGATGGAGGTCTGTGTCCATGAGCGGTTCACCCCTGCTCGCCGCGCTCAGCGGTGCGCGCGTCGGCAGGCTGCACCGGCGGGTGCTGCTGACCGTGAGCGTGATGTTCTTCTTCGATCTGGCCGACCTCAACAGCTTCGCGTTCGCCGCCCCGGCGATCCGCCGCGCGCACGACTTCTCGGTGCACGACGTGGCGTGGGTGACCGGTGTCGGGTTCGCCGGAATGGCCGTCGGCGCGATCCTCGGCGGCAGGCTCACCGACCTGCTCGGGCGCCGCGCCGGGATGTTGTGGTCGGTGGTGCTGTTCTCGGCGGGTTCGCTGATGAACGCGCTGATCACCGGCGTCGGGCTGATGGCGGTGGCGCGGTTCGCCACCGGGATCGGGCTCGGCGCGCTGACGACCGTGGCGATCACCTACCTCTCCGAGGTCACCCCCGCCGAGAAGCGCGGACGCTTCCAGTCGATCGCGCTGGGCACCGGCCTGATCGGCATCCCGGTCGTCGCGTTCCTCGCGCGCGGCCTGACCGGCACGCATCCCGAGTCGTGGCGGCTGCTGTTCCTGTTCGGCGCCTTGGGTTTCCTGCTGATCCCGATGCTGCTGCGGCTGCCCGAATCGCCGCGCTGGCTGCTGACCCGCGGCCGCTACGAGGAGGCGGCGGCGATCGTGCGCCGATTCGCGCCCGAGCACACCGGAAACGAGCAACAGCCCGCCGAAGAGCCACCGCGAGCCAGGATGGCCGACCTGTTCGCCCCGGGGATGCGCCGCAACACGATCGCGCTGATGGTGGTGTGGCTGTTCGCGCTGGTCGGCTTCTACGGTTTCCAGTCGTGGATCCCGACGCTGCTGGCCGATCACGGGCAGGACTTCGCCAAGAGCCTCACGATGTCGGCGTTGACCACGGTCGGCGCCGTGCCCGGCGCGTTCCTGGCGTGGCCGTTCATCGACCGCTTCTCGCGCAAGAAGATGGCGACCGTGCTCGGCCTGATCGTGACCGCGCTCGGCGTGGGCTACGGGCTCGCGGACAACAGCGCGCTGATCGTGGTGTTCGGAGTGCTGGTCGCGGCGTTGACGCAGACCTACATCGCGGTGCTGTACTCCTACACGCCCGAGGTGTTTCCCACCCACCTGCGCACGGCCGGTGCCGGGCTCGGCAACGGGCTCGGCCGGATCGGGAACGTGGTGGCACCGCTGGTGATCGCCACGATCTACACGACCCCGTCGCTGGGCTATGCGGCGGTTTTCGTGTTCATCTCGGGTTGCTGGCTGGTGGCGACGGCGACGCTGGCGCTGTTCGGCGTCGAGACCAAGCGCACGTCGCTGGAACAGCTGCACGAGGGCAGGATGGCGCCGGACGAGAGGAGCATCGGTGCTTGAGGAACACTTGGCGGGCTGGTCCCCGGAGGCGCTGACGGAATCGGATCCGATGCCGCCGGAACCCGCGCGGGCGCTCGCGGCCGTGCTGGAGACGCCGGACGAGTTCGGCGACGAGTCCGAGCTTCCCGCGCTGTGGCACTGGATCTACTTCCTGGAGTGGGCGCGGCACGGCGAGCTCGGCCCGGACGGGCATCCGCTCGAAGGGCACTTCCTGCCGCCGATTCCGGACCGCAGGAGGATGTTCGCGGGCGGGCGGCTCACCCTGTCGACTCCGCTGGTGCTCGGTCGCCCCGCACAACGAAAGTCCTCTTTGGACAACGTCGCGGTGAAGCAGGGGCGCTCCGGTGAGATGGCGTTCGTGACCGTGCGCAACGAGTATCGGCAGGACGGTGCGCTGCGGCTGGTCGAGGAGCAGGACTACGTCTACCGTTCCGGCGAGAGCGGCGGGAAAAGCCGACAGGAGCACCATGTTTCGCCCGCCGAGTCCGATGCGCCGTGGCAGGAACCGTTCACTGGTGACCCCGTCCGGTTGTTCCGCTTCAGCGCGCTGACGGCGAATTCGCACCGCATCCACTACGACGCGCCTTACGCGCGGGAGGTCGAGTCGTATCCCGGGCTGGTCGTGCACGGGCCGCTGCTGGTGCTGCTGATGACCGAGATGGCTCGGCGCCGCACCGGCCGCGGCGTGTCCTCAGTGGACTACCGGTTGAAACGTCCCGTGTTCGCCGGTGATCCGGTGCTGGTCACCGGGCACCCCGACGACAACGCAGCCGATCTCACCGTGCTCACCGGCCACGACACCGTGCACGCCCAAGCCCACGTCCAGCTCGCCTGACCGGGGCGGCGGAGCAGCCTGTCCTATCCGGCACCCGTCGCGCGGCTTCAGTGGAGTTCGACCACCCGCAGCGGCGCGGCGCGCAGGTCGGCCATGGTCCAGCTCGCACCCGCCAGGGCGCAGGCGAAGCGGGCGACCGCGCTCGGGTCGCGTTCACCGGGCTCGAAGGCGAGTTCCGCGATGGTTCCGGCGGCATCGTCGGCCGCTCGGACTTCTGCGGGCAGCTTGTCCTCGAACGGTCCGTCCACTTCGTCCGAATTGGTGCGGAACACCGCCCGCCCGTTCACCGCGTAGGTGAGGCTGGTCAAGCCGTTGATGCACTCGTGCAGCGTGATCGCCGGACCGCCTGCGGCCGAGAGCACCTCGGCGGGATCGCTGGTGGCGTCCCAGCCGCCTTCGGGGGCCGACTCCGGCACCTCCGTGGGGGCGGCCGCTCCGAGGATGCGCCGGAGGATCGGCAGCCCGCCGATCGCGACGGTCGCCCCGGCGTCGTCGTACACGAACGTCCAGCCGCCGATCCGGCCTGCCAGCAGCACGCTCATCGCCCGGGAGTCCGAGCCGAAAGCGGCCTTGGGCATCGAAACGCCCTTCGGCCGTTCCGCAGGCAACGTGCACGGCACCGCCGCGGAAGGATCGGCTTCCAACCCCCGCAGAACCTCGTCCGGGCTCATGTCCCGCACCAGGTGCAGAATCGCGTTCGGCTCCTCTTCGGCCATTTCGGACAACCAGATCGGGTACCCGTCTTCGTCCAGCGTTCCGGAGGGGAATCCGGGTGTGTCCATCCCCGCGGCTCCTCGTTCGATCGATTTCGCGCATCATGCCCGCTTCGGCCGCACGAGCGCTGCTGAGCGCAACGAGCACCGGGGAATCCCTTGTCGGCCCTTCCACGGCTCGTACCCGTTGCGGCGCCTTGAGCGGGAGCCATCCCGGGCTAAGGGAGAAAACGCGCCACCGCGCCGCCGAGTCCTCAATGGACGGACGGTCGAGTCGACCGGACGAACCGGCGGAGCCGAACGTCCTCGGCGCGGCGTCGCACGCGGAAGCGAACGGGCGGCCACCGGCGGTCCCGTCCGCCTGCGCTCAGCTCCCGACAGGTTTGGCCAGCGGGAACGCCAGCGTGTCCCGGATGGAACGCCCGGTCAGCAGCATGATCAGCCGGTCGATGCCGAGTCCGAGTCCACCGGTGGGCGGCATGGCGTATTCCAGCGCGGTCAGGAAGTCCTCGTCCAGCTCCATCGCCTCCGCGTCCCCGCCTGCGGCGAGCCGGGACTGCTCGGTGAGCCTGCGGCGCTGCTCGACGGGATCGGTCAGCTCCGAATACCCGGTTCCCAGCTCGACGCCGAACGCGACGAGGTCCCACCGCTCGGCCAGCCGCGGATCCGCTCGGTGCGGGCGCGCCAGCGGCGCGACCTCGGCGGGGAAATCCGTGTAGAAGGTGGGTTCCTGCGTGCTGGGCTCCACCAGCCGCTCGTAAACCTCGTGCACAACGGTTCCGCGGTCCCATTCGGGGTCGTGGGGAACACCGGCCGCCGCACAAGCCCGGTGCAGATCCTCCAGCGGTGTGTCGGTGGTGATCTCTTCGCCGAGCGCCTTCGAGATCGCCTCGTTGACGGTGATGACGGGCCATTCCCCGCTGAGGTCCACGTCCCCGTCGCGGCGGGCGATCTGGGCACCGTTGACCGCCTCCGCGGCGGCCTGCACCAGCCGGCGGCACAGCTCCCGCACGGTCCCGTAGTCGGCGAACGCCGCATAAGCTTCCAGCACCGTGAATTCGGGATTGTGCCGGTAGGAAACCCCTTCGTTGCGGAACACGCGGCCGATCTCGAAGAGTTTGTCCACGCCGCCGACGCAGAGCCGTTTGAGGTAGAGCTCCGGCGCGATCCGCAGGTACAGCGGCATGTCGTAAGCATTGCTGCGGGTGCTGAACGGCCGCGCGTTCGCGCCGCCGTGCACGGGTTGCAGCACCGGCGTCTCCACTTCGAGGAAGCCATCGCCGATGAGCGCGCCTCGCACCGCGTGCAGCGTGGCGCTGCGCGCGTGCAGTGCTTCTCGCGCTTGCGGCCGCATGACCAGGTCGAGGTAGCGCTGCCGAACCCGGGCGTCCTGGTCGGTGAGCCCCCGGTGCTTGCTCGGCAGCGGGTGCAGGCACTTCCCGGCCATCGTCCATTCCGTTGCCAGCAGGGACACTTCGCCGTGCGCGGAGGCCACGACGTCACCGGTCACCGACACCTGGTCGCCGATGTCCACCTGCTCGCGCCAGGTCCGCAAGGCGTCGCCGCTGCCCGAGGCCGTGAGCATCACCTGCACGTCGCCGGAGAAGTCGCGCAGGCTCGCGAAGCACACCCCGCCGTGGTCGCGCAGCAGCATCACGCGCCCTGCCAACGAAGTCCGGTCGCCGGTGCTGCTGTCGGCGGCCAGGCCACCGTGGCGGTCCAGCAGGCTGCGGCAGGATTCCGCTCGGGTGATCCCGGCCGGGTACGGGTCGAGTCCCCGGGCGCGCAGGTCGTCGGCCTTGTCCAGCCGCATCCGGGATTGTTCCGGAACGTCCCCGGAATCCGGGCGCGGTTCGGAAAGCGCCGGAACGCGGCGATGCTCGCCGGACGGCTCCTCGGGCGCGGCGACGGGTGCGGCACCCGGCACGGACAGGAAACCTTCCGCGATCACCGACGCGACTCCGATCCGCGCCAGCTCGCGGCGTTCGCAGAAGCCGACGAACCGAGGCGACCAGCGCGGCTGGTACTTGACGTTCGCGCGGTACAGCGATTCGAGCTGCCACCAGCGGGAGAAGAACAGCAGCAGGCCGCGCCAAGCCTGCAACACCGGTCCCGCGCCGAGCCGGGCGCCTTCGTCGAACGCCGAGCGGAACACCGCGAAGTTCAGCGACACCCGCTCCACGCCGAACCACCACGCCTCCTGCATCAGCGAACAGACCATCAGCTCCACGACGCCGTTGTCCGAACCGCCTTCGCGGCGCATCAGGTCCAGCGACAACCCGTGCCGTCCCCACGGGGTCAGCGACAACAGGCCGACCGGGCGCTGGTCCGCGTCCAGCGCTTCCACCAGCACGCATTCCCCGTCGGCCGGGTCGCCGAGGCGGCCGAGCGCCATCGAGAAGCCGCGTTCGGTGTCGGTGTGGCGCCATTCGCGGGCGAGCCGCATCGCCTCGGCCATTTCCCGCTGCGGCACGTCGGAGTGCCTGCGGATGCGTGCGGTGTACCCGGCGCGGCGCACCCGGTTGACCGCCTGGCGCACCGGTCGCATGTCCCGCCCGTCGAGGTTGAATTCCGCGGTGTGCAGGATCGCCTCGTCACCGAGCTGGAGGATCTTGAGCCCGGCGCGGGCGTAGGCGGCGGCGCCCGCTTCGCTGACCCCGAGCACGGCCGGTACCCAGGTGTATTCGCGGCACATCGCCAGCCAGCGGTCGATGGCCGGGCGCCACGCTTCCGGTTCGCCCAGCGGGTCACCGCTGGCCAGGCAGACCCCGGCGACTTCGCGGTAGGTGATGGCGGCCTTGCCGCTGGGCGAGAACAACGCGGCCTTGTCGCGGCGGGTGGCGAAGTAGCCGAGGGAGTCGCGTTCGCCGCTTTCCGCCAGCAGCGTTCGGATCCGCCGCTCGTCGTCCTCGCTCAGCGCCGAGGCGACCCGCTGGGCGCGCAGCATCAGCAACAGCGCCGTGAACAGCGCGGCCGCGCCGAACAGGCCGAGCAGCAGGTTCACCCAGGCGGGAGCGTGCCCGTCCCGGGCGATGTCGAAGGTCACCGCCCCGCCCAGCACCCGCTCGGCGGTCCAGGTCAGCCACTCCCACGGGTTCTCCAGCGATCCGGGCGCCAGCCACGCCAGCACGAATCCCAGGCCGACCGACGTGGTGACGAGCAGGGCGAACACCGATAGGCCCTGGCGCACACCGCCGCGCTTGGTCCGGCCGTAGAACTCGTCGCGCGCCAGCAGCAGCGCCGCGAACACGGCCACGCTGACTGCGAGGTTGACCGCGAAGACCCACCCGCCCCACTCCGGCGCCCGATATCGGCCGACTTCTTCGGCCAGCAATTCCTGATCGGTGCTCCACAGGAAGACCACGAGCGCATCGGCCAGCGTTTGCAGCACCATGATGAGCAGCAGGAGGCGGTAGGCGACGTGCTTGCGCCGTTCCAGCGCCGCGGCGAGCACCACGAGGAAAGCGGCGTACGCGAGGTTGGGCGGCGCGGGGAACACGAAGTCGTCCACGATCCGGCGGACCGGCTGGATGCCGCCGGTGACCGCCAGCCCCACCGCGGAGGCGACGCTGAGCAGCGCGATCAGCAGCAGCGCACCCGCCGCCGCCCGCGGTACCCGGGCGTGCCATCCGGAGCTGCTGCGCACCGCGTCCGCATCCCGCGGATCGGCCGCCGGCGCGACCGCCTCCCGAACCATCAGAACCTCCCTGGCGCACCACCATCGGCCCGCACGGCGAACGGCGGTGGCATTTCCGCCGCGCATGGATATCACCATCCGCGGCCGGTCCGATGACCTGCCCCGCCGCTCACTCCGCCGATCACCGCTGAGCGCGCAGGGTGAAGGACTCGCGCAGCACGAGCACGATGATCAGCGCGTCGAGTACGACCAGGGTTATCGAGTGCGTGTTCAACGCGCGCAGGAACTCGAACGCTACGAACGGCGCCAGCGCCGCGGTCGCCACCGGCGCGCTGCTCGTGGTTGCGCCCGCCCCGGATGGGCGCGTTGGCAACAGCAGACTGCTGGCAAATCGCCTACGGAACACCGTCAGCCGCCGGCCGACGCGCCCGCAATGCCACCTGCTGCGGTATGGGATCACCTGCAACGCAACTTCGAGAGCTGCTCCGTGCCCAGCGAGTACCGCACACCGATACGGTCGCTTCCGATCCTGTTCAATCGGTCGGTCAATCCGCGACCCACTCGACACAAGTCGGCTGACGCCGGCTGGCCAGGAACTCATCGAGGGCACTCAGCACCTGGTCGGCCGAGATCTCCTTGTACTCGGCGAGTTGAGCGTGGTGACCGCCGCGCCAGTAGTCCACCGGCTCGGTGTTGGAGCCGTTGGCAGAACGGTACGAAGTGCGGCCGTCCCAGTACGTCAGCACACCGCGGTCACCGTCGAGCCCGACCGACAACTTCGGCGCGCGCCGCTCGCTGATGTCCACGAAGAAGGTCCAGGCCTGCTTCGGCTGGTCCCGGTTGGCCCGCTGCAACGCCTCGACGATCGCGGCCCGGTCATCGATCGCCGAAACTTCCACGCCGCCTTCTTCGAGAAGTTCGGCGACAACCGCGCTGCTCATGACCGTTGCCCCCTGCCGCCGACGGTGTTCCGTCGGCGGCAGGGTGTCAGCAAGGTATGACAGCGAAGCACGCTCTGACGCCCGGATGCCGGCTCGCCGGAGCAGCTACTTCCGGTCGAAGCGGCCGCGCTTCACCGCGGCCACGAAGGCTCCGACGTCGACTCGCAAGGTGGCGCCGTCCGGGTCCTTCGAGTCGCGCAGGTAGCGCAGGTCTTCGGACAGCTCGACGCAGTTGGAACCAGCTTGGCTGCGACTGGACTTCACCCAGCGTTGGCAGTTGTTCACCGTGTTCGCTCCCATCGCTTAGCGGTCTCCGCGATCGCTCGCATGGACTCGTCAGTGTCAAACGACACCTTGTCTAGCTGATCAATAGCGTGACGGTAAACCTCGATATCTTCATCCTCGTGTAGGAGCAACGTTGACCGGCGGTTCTCCAGCTGAACAACGGGATCCGAGGTCTCAGATTCGACCAGCGTGAATGCGCCGTCCAAGGCAGGGTTCCAACCGCTCCGATACGGGATTACCCGCAAGGCGACGTTCGAGCGCTCACGCGTTGCGATCAGGTTCCGCAGTTGCTCCGCCATGACCGCCCGATCACCAACAGTCTGGTGCAGGACGGCTTCGCCGAGGTACACCACCAGGCTCACGGGGTCGGTGCGGCTCAAGATCTTCTGATGGCCGAGCCGGAGTGCCACCCGCGCCGAAACCTCGCTGGCAGGAACGCCGCCACCGCCGGTCATGATCCCGCGGATGTAGCTGGGTACCTGCAATAGTCCAGGAACCAGCAGCGGAGCTACCTCGGTAACTTGGCTCGCCAACTCCTCGAAGTCGATCAGAGCCGATAGCTGCCGCTCCCGCTCCGGCAGCGTCGTCGCCACCCACGGCGGGTTCTTCGCCTCGTACGCCAGGGACATGATCTCGTCGAAACGATCGCCGCTGACGCCGAGGGCGCTGAGGATCTGCGCGGTGCGTTCGGGCGTCAGCGGGCGTTCTCCGTTCTCCCAGCGGGAGATTTCGCCGGAGTGGCGGCCGATCCGGCCGGCCAGTTCGCGCAGGCTCGTGCTGCGGTCGTTGCGTTCCTTGCGCACCGCCAGGCCGAGCGCGCGGGCTTTGGGGGTCGCGGCCAAGTGTTGCTCCTCGCTGTTCGTCGGCGACCGCTCGACATCGATGTTCACCTGCTGCGCGCACGGCAACATCGTTGTTGCGGGCCTCGGGCTTCCAAGAAGATCACTGCTGCCGGGGAAACGGCAGCGACCACGTCGCTCACTTCTACCACGTGACTATCGCGCCACAGCAAGGAAAAACGACCGAGCGGGTGATCAGGAATTGCAGCGATACCAGGCACCGGAACAGCTCGCGGACCGCCGCGCCACCGAAGACGTCATGGCCGAATGGACGCTCGTGCAACGGAAATTGCGAACCTGCTTCCACTGCTCGCAGGTGTACCTCGGGCCGGAAGACGCCACGCGGTGCGAGAAGTTCCACGAAGGCGCGGATTCTCGATGACTTCGCGCGGATGGACGTGGATGACTTCGGTGCTGGAGTCGGCATGGCACCTCGTCCCGGAGCGGTTCGAGACGTTCCGAGCACCTTGCGCATGCGGGCATTTCGTCACCGGCCCGGTGCATCGGCGGCTGGCCGAGAACCCGCCCGCCACCGGGTTCCGATGCCGAGCCTGCGTCCGCGCCGCTGAAGAACCCCCCGACATGGCGCGGAAACCGCCCTCCCCCGAACGCCCGGCCCAAC
>NZ_JAFRFW010000405.1:0-1696 GCF_017434145.1 Saccharopolyspora sp.
ACGATGGTCCGCGACGGCGCACCGGCTTCCCTCGGCGTGGTGGAGCTGCGCCGGGCCGGGGCCGCCGAGCTGCCCGCGGAGGGGTTGTGGCGGATCGACCCGGTGCACTCGTCGGTGCGGGTCAGCGCCCGGCACCTGGGCATCACCAGCATCCACGGCCGGTTCACCGACTTCTCCGGTGACGTGTGGATCGCCGATCCGGTGGAGCGGTCCTCGGTCGCCGTGCGCATCGACGCGGCCAGCGTGGACACCGCCAACGCGCAGCGCGATGAGCACCTGCGCAACGAGGACTTCCTGCACGTGGAGAAGTACCCGGAGATCAGCTTCGCCTCCACCGGGTTGCGGCCGGCAGGCGGGGAGCGCTGGGAACTCGTCGGTGATCTGACGCTGTGCGGAGTGACCAGGCAGGTCAAGCTGGACACCCACTACTCCGGTGTCGGGCCGGACCCGTGGGGCGGGATGCGGGCGTCGGCCTCGGCGACAACCGAGCTGCATCGCGAGGACTTCGCGATCACGTTCAACCAGGCTGTGCGCACCGGGATCGCCGCCATCGGCACCACGTTGCGGGTGGACATCGACATCCAGGCGGTCCAGCAGGACTGACGCCGCGCTCGCACCGCTGAGGGCCGTTCGCCGAACACGGGCGAGCGGCCCTTTTGCGTGCGTGATCAGGGGCGGAAGCTCGGGTGGTGGAGGCGGCGACGGTAACTCGCCGTGTCGGAAAAATACGGTGCGCCACGATGATGTTCGTGTAATATTGAGCGCAACGGACTCAACTTTCCTGTTGGTGCCGCTCGCGGCGGTTCCTGTTCCGACTTCGGATCGGGCGCCATCGAGCGGCGCGGCAGGTGTGCACGGCGGCATTTCGACGCGAGCATGGTGACCCGCGAGCGATGCCCGGCGAGGTGGAGGAATGGACGCTTTCAACCCGACCACGAAGACCCAGCAGGCGATCTCCTCGGCAGCGCAGGCCGCGACGGTCGCAGGCAATCCCGATGTCGTCCCGGCCCGGCTGCTCGGGGCCCTGCTGGCGCAGGGAGACGGGCTCACCGCGCCGCTGCTGTCGGCCGTGGACGCCGACCCGGCCGCGGTGCGCAGCGAAGTGGAGGGGTTGATCGGCGGCCTGCCCACCGCTTCGGGCTCGACCGTTTCGGCGCCGCAGCTGTCCCGGGACGCGGTGAAGACGCTGACCCACGCGCAGCACCTCGCGACCGAGATGGGCGACGACTACGTCTCCACCGAGCACCTGCTGGTCGGCCTGGCCGCCGAGGGCGGACAGGTGGCCGACCTGCTGCGCAGGCACGGCGCCACGCCGGACGCGCTGCGCGAGGCGTTTTCCGATGTGCGCGGTTCCGCCCGCGTGTCCAGCCCGGATCCGGAGGGCACGTACCAGGCGTTGGAGAAGTACGGCCAGGACCTCACCGACCGCGCGCGCAAGGGCGACCTGGACCCGGTGATCGGCCGCGACTCGGAGATCCGCCGGGTGGTGCAGGTGCTGTCCCGGCGCACGAAGAACAACCCGGTGCTCATCGGCGAACCGGGCGTCGGCAAGACCGCCATCGTGGAGGGCCTGGCGCAGCGGATCGTGGCCGGTGACGTGCCGGAGTCGCTGCGCGGCAAGCGGGTCGTCGCGCTCGACCTCGGTTCGATGGTCGCGGGCGCGAAGTACCGCGGGGAATTCGAGGAGCGGCTCAAG
>NZ_JAFRFW010000406.1:0-3766 GCF_017434145.1 Saccharopolyspora sp.
CCGATGCGCGGCGCGAGTTCCCACACCAGCAGGAAAACCACGATCGCCGCCGAGGACTTCAGCACGCGCTCGGCGACGTGCCGCGCCGGAATCGCCGACGTGGCACCGGAAGTGGCGGGTGGTGCGCTGCTAGCCCATCGAGATCACCTCGGGGGCTTGGTCGTGCGACGGCGCGTCCTGCGATTCCCGGGCGGCCGCGCGCTCGGCTTGCTGCGCGCGGTCCACTTCGGAGCGCAGCAGGCTCCACACGTGGTGGCGGTAGTGCGCGAACTCGGGTGTGGAGCGGACGTCCGCGGTGCGCTCGCCGAGGTCGATGTCGACGACGTCCTTGACCGTGCCCGGGCGCGAGGTCAGCACCGCCACCCGCTGCCCGAGGTGCACCGCCTCGTCGATGCCGTGCGTGATGAACACGATGGTCTTGCCGGTGCGCTGCCACAGCCGCAGCAGCTCGTCCTGCAGCGTTTCCCGCGTTTGCGCGTCGAGAGCGGCGAACGGCTCGTCCATCAGCAGCACGTCCGGGTCGAAGGCGAGGCTGCGCGCGATCGCGACGCGCTGCTTCATCCCGCCGGAGAGCTCGTGCGGGTAGCGGTCGGCGAACCCGGACAGGCCGACCAGGTCCAGGTGTTCCCGCGCGCGTTCGCGGCGCTGCGCGGCGGGCACCTTCTTCGCCTCCAACCCGAATTCCACATTGGACTGGGCGGTGCGCCACGGCAGCAGCGCGTACTGCTGGAACACGACACCTCGGTTGAGCCCCGGCCCGGTGATCGGCGTGCCGTCCAGCAGGATCCGCCCGGTAGTCGGTGCGTCCAGCCCGCCCAGCAGGTCCAGCAGCGTCGATTTGCCGGACCCGCTCGGCCCGACGATCACGGCTAGTTCGCCGGAGCGGATCCGCAGGTTCACGTCCTGCAGCGCGGTGAGCTCGCCGTCCGGCGCACCTCTGCCCCCGCGCACGGGGAAAGTGCGGGACACGCCCTCGAGACTGATCTCGGCCATGGTCTCCTCAGTTCTGCGCGCTCGCGCGGAACGGGTTGAATTCGTTGGTGTAGAGCCCGCGGACGTCGACCGCGCCCGGGGCGACTCGCCCGCTGGTGGTCAGCCGATCCAGCCACGTGGTGAACTCGCGGTCCTGGATCAGCCCCCCGGGGCTGGGAATTCCGGTGGAACGCCAGTAGGACACGGTGCTGAGGTCCTCGTTCCGGCCGCGTCTGCGGATGATGTCGGAGTAGCGGGCCACGACCTCGTCGCGCGGCCGGGTCTGCGCCCAGTGCACCGCGTTCGCGGTGCCCGTGACCAGTTGGCGAGTGGTTTCCGGGTTCCGCTCGATGAACTCGTCCCGCAGGACGTAGCAACCGGCCGTGAACGCGCCCAACATGCCGAAGTCGCTGAACACCGACCGCAGGCCGCCGTGCGCGAGCGCCTTCTCGCGCTTGACGTCGGACAGCGACGAAACGTCGAGCTGGCCGGACCGCAACGCCTGCTCGGCACTCACCGGCGGAACCACCACCAGCTGCACCGAGTCGACCTCGTCCTGGGTGAGGCCGCCGCGCTCCAGGTAGATCGCGAGCACGTCCTCGTAGTGCGCTCCGAGCGTGTTCACGCCGACCTTCTTGTCGATGAAATCGCGCGGCCCGCGGATCGGGCTGCGCTGCATGGCGTAGTAGCCGCCGTAGCTGAGGGCGTCGGCACCGTAGTAACCCACGACCGCGGTGACGGGTGCCCCCGCGGCGGCGAGCCGCACGATGGCTCCGTTGAAGGCACCGCCGATGTCGGTGTCGCCGGTGACGGTGGCCTGGATGTCCTGCGGACCGCTGGTGGTGTTGCCGATCCACTCCAGCCGGACGTCCCCGAGCAGACCGAGATCTTCGGCCAGTTCCGGGTAGAGGACTTCGCCGCTCCAGCCTTGGTAGCGGATCACGTTCGTCCGCGGGGAAGCGCTGCTGTGCGCGCATCCACTGAGGACGGAGGTGGTGGCGAGGCCGGACAAGCCGCGCAGGACGGCTCGTCGATCGATCGTGCTGGACACGGTGAACTCGCTTTCGCGGGCACTTCGCGGCAGGGCGCGGTGCGGGCGGAGGTGCTGCGGACGGCGCAGGCCGCAGCGAGCTGAAGACGACCGCCGGGACGGCGGTCAGTGCGGGGCAGCGGTGGTGGTCAGCGGCAGCGGAGGCGCGTGCGGTGACACGAGGCGCTGCTCGCGCGGTGACACTGGGCGCTGTTGGCGCGGTGACACGGCGCGCTGCTCCCGCGGCGACACCGGGCGCTGTTCGCGCGGCAGCAGTCCACGCAACGGCGCCGCACCAGAACGAGCCCTGCTGACATGGCGGAGATGCAATCCGCTCCGCCCGGCGGGCGTCAAGCTCGCGATCGAATCCACCCGGAGGTTTCCGAATGCCGGGACGACGCCGGGCGTGATTGACCGGTCGTTGCGGACGTGCTTGCATCCAGCTCATGCGGCCGTTGCTGGTGTTCCGCGAGCACATCGACCTGGTGCGCGTCGCGTCCGCGGTCTGTCACCGCGGCTGAGCCCGCTCGCCTGAACCTTCGCCGCACGAGCCGACAGTGCCGTGCGTGCACGCTTTCAGTCCTTTGTGGATTTCCCAACCTGCGCCCTGCGCGAGTCGCCTCCGCGGGACGCGATCGCCTTTCAAGACACATCTCCAGCCAGGAGGCGGAACATGACAAACGAGAACTTGAAGTCGGACGTGCTGCGCGTCGCAGGCCGCATCGGGGCCGAGATCACCGGTGTGCAGCTGGCCGACCGGCTTTCCGAAGAGACCGTCGCGCACATCCGGAATGCCCTGCTGCAGCACAAAGTCGTCTTCTTCCGGGGGCAGCACGGGCTCACCGACGACGAGCAGGTCGAGTTCGCCGCGCGGCTCGGCACCGTGACCACCGCTCACCCCACGGTCCCGGGCGAAGAGCACGCCGCGCACGTACTCCCGCTGGACGCCGACCGCGGCGCGCGGGCGAATTCCTGGCACACCGACGTCACGTTCGTCGAGAATCCGCCCGCGTTCTCGGTGTTGCGGGCCGTTACCGTGCCTCCCTACGGCGGGGACACGGTGTGGGCGAACACCGTGGCGGCCTACGAAGGGCTCACCCCCGAGTTGCAAGAGCTCGCGGGGCGACTCCGGGCGTTGCACTCGAACGCCTACGACTACGCGGCGAAACGCCCCAACCCGACCGACGCCGAGCAGGAGCGGCACAAGCAGTTCGTCTCGACCGTCTACGAGACCGAGCACCCGGTGGTGCGGGTGCACCCCGAGACGGGGGAACGTTCGCTGCTGCTCGGGCATTTCGTGCAGCGGTTCCTCGGCTTCGGCAAGTCCGACACCGCGCGACTGTTCGATCTGCTGCAGTCGCACGTGACCCAGCTGGAGAACACCGTCGGGTGGCGGTGGGCTCCCGGCGACGTGGCGATCTGGGACAACCGGGCGACCCAGCACTACGCGGTCGACGACTACGGGCAGCTGGCGCGCAAGGTCAGCCGGGTCACGGTCGCCGGTGAGGTGCCGGTGGATGTGGCGGGCAGGCGCAGCGTGGCGCGCCGCGGCGACGCCGCCGCCTAGTCCGCGGGAATCCGTTGCCGGGAAGCGAAAGGACACTTGGGATGGTAGTGGGGCACAGGACTGCCGCGAGCCGTGTGGTGGAGCGTCCGAACGACACGACGATCCGGTACGCGATCAGTGGTCCGGCAGGCGGGCCGACCCTGGCCCTCGTGCACGGCTGGGGTTGCGATCGCACCGATTTCGACTCGGTGATTGGC
>NZ_JAFRFW010000407.1:0-3700 GCF_017434145.1 Saccharopolyspora sp.
ACGGCTTGGAAAGTGGCCAGCGGGCGGCCGAACTGGGTGCGGGTGCGCACGTGTTCGGTGGTCAGGTCGAGCGCGCCGCCCACCGCGCCGTCGCCGAGCGCGCACATGCCCGCGAGTGCGCAGCGGTACAGGTCCGCCACGGCCCCGGGATCTTCGCCGAGCCGTTCGGCCCGCACTTGCTCGAACCGCAACGTCGCGGCTCGCGCGCCGGACATCGGGCCGGTTTCCCGCGAAAGCCCGGCCGCATCCGGCCGCACGACGGCGACCGCTGTGCCGCCACCGTCCACTGTGACCGGAACGAGGATTTCCCGCGCCGAATCGGCGTGCAGCACGTCCGTCTTCGTACCGGACACCACGAGTGAGTCCTTTTCCTGCCGTGCCAACGTTTTCGGCGCGCGCGGCAGCGGGGCGGAGGGCTCGTTCACGGCGGCGGTGAGGATCTGCCCGGAGTCCGCTTCGCCCAGCAGGCGATCCTGCTGCTGTTCCGTGCCGTGCCGCGCGATCGGCAGCACGCCGAGAGCCAGCGTGGCCAGCGCGGGGACTTGCGCCGCATACCGGCCCACTTCAGTGAGCAGCACGCCGGTGGCCATCGGGCCGAGGCCCGCACCGCCGAGCCGTTCCGGCACCGCCAGCGAGAGCAGGCCCGCCGCCGCCATCGCCTTCCACAGCGAAGCGGTTTCCGCATCGGCGGGCTGCTCGCGGTCCCGCTCCCGGCTCAGCACCTCGGTCGCCAGGTCCCGCACGGAGTGCTGCGTGTCGTCGAGCGCGAACTCCACACCGGCTCCTCGCCTCGTCCAGCCATCCCAAATGAAACTTGTTCTAGTTCTAGCGGTCGAGCGGGATGTTCCGCAAGCACGGCTCAGGCCCGCGGGAGGCCGAGGATTCGTTCGGCGGCCACCGTGCGCAGGACCTGGGTGGTGCCGCCCGCGATGCTCAGGCACCGGGTGAGCAGGAATTCGTGCGCGGATTCCGCGGCGGCGCCGTCGGTCGCGGCACCATCGGCCCCGAGGAGTTCGAGCGCGGTCTCGGCGGCTTCCTGCCGGTGCCGGACACCGACGAGCTTCTCCACACTGGACTGAACACCCGGATCCTGGCCGTTGAGGCTGCGCAACGTCCCCCGCAGCCGCAACAGCGACACCGAGAGCCCTTCGGCCACCCGCGCCCCGACCCGCTCCTGCGCGGTTTCCGCCAGCGCGAGCAGCCGCTCGACCTCCTGCCCCAGCGACGATCCGCCGCTCATCGCGACGCGCTCGTTGGACAGCGTCGTGCGCGCCAGCCGCCAGCCGCCGCCCGGCGCGCCCACGACCAGCTCGTCCGGCACGAAGACCCCGTCCAGGAAGACCTCGTTGAACCGCTCTTCGCCGGTGATCTCCCGCAACGGACGCACTTCGAGGCCCGCGGCGGCCATGTCGACCAGGAAGTAGGTGATCCCCTTGTGCTTCGGCGCGTCCGGATCCGTGCGGGCCAGGCAGATCGCCCAGTGCGCCTGCTGCGCCATCGACGTCCAGACCTTCTGGCCGTGCAGCCGCCACCCGCCGGAGACCCGCTCGGCGCGGGTGCGCAGCGCGGCCAGGTCGGAACCGGCGCCCGGCTCGCTGAACAGCTGGCACCAGGTGATCTCGCCGCGCATCGTCGGCCGGACGAACCGCTCCTGCTGCTCGGCGGTGCCGTGTTCGAGCAGGGTCGGCACCGCCCATGCGCCGATGACGAGGTCGGGCCGGTGCACTCCGGCCCGGTGCAGCTCCTCGTCGATGAGCAGTTGCAGCGGCGGCTCAGCACCGAGGCCGTACGGCTCGGGCCAGTGCGGGGCGAGGTAGCCGGACTCGCTGAGCCGCTCCCGCTGCCGATCCGGCGGCAACGCGGCCAATTCCGCGGCGATTCCGCGAACTTCGGGCCGCATGGCCTGCACGTCGTCCGGGATGTCGCCGCTGATGCTCAGGTTCCGCCTGGCCCCGTCCAGCGCCAGCTCGGCCGTGCGCTCGCGCCACACGGCGCCGCCACCGAGCCATTGCCGCAGCGCAACGGCTCTGCGCAAGTACAGGTGCGCGTCGTGTTCCCAGGTGAATCCGATGCCGCCGAGCACCTGCACGCAGTCCTTCGCGGTGTCCACCGCCGCGTCCAGCGCCACCGCACCGGCCGCCGCCGCGGCCAGCGGATGCTCGTCCGGGCTCTCGTCGAGCGTGCGCGCGGCGTCCCAGGCGAGCGCGGCGGCCTGCTCGGCGCGGCACAGCATCTCCGCGCAGAGGTGCTTGATCGCCTGGAAGGTGCCGATGACCTGCCCGAACTGCTCCCTGGTCCGAGCGTGCTCCACGGCTGTGCGCAGGCACCACCCGGCGATTCCCGAGGCTTCGGCCGCGGACAGCGCCACCAGCGCGTCGCGCACCTGGGCCGTATCGAGCCCGTGAACCACGGCATCCGGCGCGACCTCGAGGTCTTCGCACCCGACGTCGCCCAGCGACCGCGACAGGTCGAGCGCACGCCGCTCGTCCACGCGCACCGCACCGGATTCGACGAGGAACCACACCTCGCCGGAGTCCGGCGTCCGAGCCACCAGCAGCAGATGCGATACCTCCGGCGCGGACAGCACGGGACCGGCCGTGCCGGAAACGACCCAGCCGCCGCCCTGCCGCACAGCCGTCAGCTGCCCCGAATCCGCCGCCACTGCAACGGAAATCTCGCCTTCGGCCAATTGCCGCAACAATTCGGCCGGAACGTCCGCGTGGCCGAGCAGCACGCTCGCCGCGCAGGTGCTCAGCACCGGCCCGGGTACCAGCGCCTCAGCCGCCGCTTCCAGCGCTGCCGCGAGATCGGCGACTCCCGCACCGGCGCCGCCGACCGCCTCGGGCAACGCGATCGAGAACACGCCGATCTCGGCGAGCCCCTTCCACCCGGGGCCCGGCGCCGGACACCCGCCCTCCCTGATCCCGGCGGTGTCGAGCTCCTCCGACCAAGCCCGGACCGACTCCCGCACGTCCTGCTGCACGTCGGTGATCGCGATCGCCATAGCGCCTCCTGTCCGCCGGAGCAGCAGCGTAATAGAACAAGTTCTAGGTGGGCCAGGGCCGGCCTCCGCTGCCCATCTCCACCAACGCCGCGAACCCGCGGCAGCCGACTCGAGTCCGGGCGTTGAGCCTTCGTCCTGTTTCCGCCGATGCACGGGCCGGACTGTTGCTACGTTGCCCGGGCAATGATCACCCGAGGGGGAGGATTTCGTGCCGAACGGCTACCGGGTGCAACTGGACAAGCTGGCGCAACTGATCAACGATCTGGACCGCGCGGCCGACGACATCACCACCGCGAACAACGCGCTGCGCAACTGAAGCCCGCAAAAAGCGGCAACTCCAGAAGACGTCGATCACGGGTCCGACCAGGTGGAATCCCAGGTTCACCAGAGGATGGGGCAGCAATCCCGATGACGAGCACGAACGGGCCCAGCGCGCCATCGACCCGGCGGGAGCAGCAGCGGACGCTAGCACGGCAGTGGGCACGAGGAGCTTGGGCGGAACCATGCGATGCGATCTTCTTCCACCGGAAACGTTTCAGCCTGGAACACTTCACGGGCCGAGCGGAGTTCGGCACCATGCCTCTACGGCATAGAGTGTTGTGGATATTCCTGCTAACCGTCCTCTTTCCCGTCTGGTTCGTGTACGGCTGGATCCGGCAAGGCCTTGATGACGCGGGAATCACCAAAGCGGCAAAG
>NZ_JAFRFW010000408.1:0-1537 GCF_017434145.1 Saccharopolyspora sp.
CCTCGGTCAGCCGCAGTGCCAGCTCGGCGCGGCCGGTGCCGAGCCGGGCGGCCATTTTTTCCAGCCGTGCCAACGCTTCCTGCGCCTCGACGTGGTCTTCGCGCAGCTCGGCGCGCAGCGCGACCTCGGCCCACAGCAGTTCGGTGCCGATCGCGAACCCGGTCTCCTCGGAGATGCGCACGGCTTCGCGCAGCAGGGCGTCGGCGTCCTCGTGCTCGCCGAGGGCGCGCGAGACCTGCGCTTCGGCGAACCGGAAGAGGTAGGCGAACGATCCGCCCCCGGCCCGCTGGATCATGTGCCGCGCGCGGGCGAGCATCCCGCCTTCGGTGTGCACCTGCGCCGCGCCCATGTGCAGCATCGCCCAGCCGACGGACTCGACGCGGTGCACCGGAGCGGCCATGTAGCGCCGGGCGATGTCCAGCGCGTGCAGCCAGTCGCCGCGGCTGTGCTCGACGATGAACCGGCCGATCTCCGAAAGCTGCGACGGCGGCAGCTCGTAGCGCCGCATCAGTTCCGTCGCATCCTGCAACTCGCCCAGCGCGAGCAGCATGTTGACCTCGTAGCGGACCGTTTCGAGCCGTTGCGTCGGCAGGTCGCCGCCCCGCCACAGCGCCGGGTCCTCGATGAACCGGAACAGCTCGGTGGTGTCGCCCTGCATCAGCGCGACGCCGCTGCGGTAGGTGTTCACGTGGTCTTCCAGCACCGGTTCCGCCCCGGCCCACAGTTCGCGGTTCTCGTCCAGCAGGCGGCGGCCCGCCACCCATTCGTCCTGCCAGCCCAGCGCGAACGCCTGCGCCACGACTTGCTGCGCCCGCCCGCCCGGCATCGGGGTCTCCGCCTCGGCGATGTGCCGCAGCGCGGTGTGGTCACCGATGCTGGCGATCACGGACAGGTAGGACAGCACCGACATCTGCAGCAGCTGCGGTTCGAGTTCGCCGGCGTGCCTGCTCAGCAGGTCGCGGGCGTTCGCGGCGGCCTCGCTCAAACGGCTGCGCGAGCTGCACGCGGCCGCGTGCCCCATCAGCGCCATGGCGCGCGAAGCCGGATCGCCCAGCTTGTCCGCGGCCGCCTGCAGCCAGCGCGAGGCGTTCGCGGTGTCCTGGAAGATCCGCTGCCCGCCCGTTTCCAGCAGCTCCCGGCCCGCGCGCTGCGGATCGACCAGTGCTCCCGCGTCGACCAGCCGTTCCGGCAGGTACGCCGAGTCCTCGGCTCGCGCCGAGCCGTCCCAGATCGCGGTGACCGCCGCGGCCGCGAGGTTGCGGCGCTCGAACGGTCCGAGCCCGGCTTCCAGCGCGACGCCGATCATCGGCACCCGGAACCGCCAACGGCGTCCGGAGCGGATCAGCACGCGATGCGCGCGGAGTCGTTCCAGCGCGTCCCGCACGGTTTCCGGGTCGAGCCCGATGGCCGCTCCGGCCAGCCGCGGCGCCTGTTCGCCCAGCGGCGCGAGCAGGCTCATCGCGCGCGCCACCGCCCAGGACTGCCCGCCTGCGTCGCGCACCGGAGCCAGCAGCGGATGCCGATCGTCCAGCGCAGG
>NZ_JAFRFW010000409.1:0-18517 GCF_017434145.1 Saccharopolyspora sp.
CGCCGCGCTGCCGCTGGCGGTGAACCATTCCGGCAACAGCGCGACGACCGGGGCGGTGTGCGGCAGCCTCGTCGGCGCGCAGCGCGGCGCCGCGACCATCCCGCAGCGGTGGCGCGCCGAGCTGGAACTGCACGACGTGATCGAACGGCTCGCGCACGACGCGGCGTTGGAGTTCGGCCCGCGACCACCGGATACCGCGGAGTGGTTCACCCGCTACCCGCCGACCTGAGTCCTGGCTCCCCGGCTGCCCAGGCGGCTACGGTTCGCCGCATGGGCGAAGAACTCGTGCACCGCAACGTCGAAGCGGGCATCGCGACGATCACGCTGGACTCCCCGCACAACCGCAACGCGCTGTCCGCGCAGTTGCGCCGCGAACTCCGCGAGCAGTTGGCCGCCGCGTTGGCCGACGAAGCGGTGCGGGTCGTCATCCTGGACCACACCGGGCCGGTGTTCTGCTCGGGCATGGACCTGAAGGAATCCAGCGGCGCCGGTTCGCAGGACCAGGGCGTGCGGGAACTGCCCGACATCCTGGAAACGCTGTGGACCAGCCCGAAACCGGTCGTCGCGAAACTCGCGGGCCCCGCCCGCGCCGGCGGAGTCGGCATCGTCGCCGCCTGCGACCTCGCCGTCGCCGCCGAGACGGCGACCTTCGCCTTCTCCGAAGTCCGAATCGGCGTCGTGCCCGCGGTGATCTCGCTGACCGTGCTGCCGCGCCTGCAACCGCGCGCCGCGCACGAACTGTTCCTGACCGGCGAGACCTTCGACGCCCACCGGGCCGTCGAGATCGGCCTGCTCAACTCCGCCGTTCCCGCCGAAGAACTCGACACCCGAACGCGCCGCTACGCCGACCTGCTCACCCGCGGTGCCCCGAACGCCCTGGCCGCCACCAAGGCGATGCTGCGCCGCCCGCGCGCGAGCACCCTCAACGAGGACTTCGACGCCATGCTCGACCTCTCCGCCCACCACTTCGCCTCGGAAGAGGGCCAGGAGGGAATGCGCGCCTTCAAGGAGAAGCGCCCGGCTTCTTGGGTGCCCGAACAGGAATCCTGAACACGGCCCGAAGGATGGACCGGTCCACCCGCAGCTCGGCGTCCGCTCAGTCGCGGGTGAGCACCGGTTCGAAGGAGCGGCCGCAGACGGTGTTGCGGGCCGCGTCCCGCAACACCGAGTTGATCTTCTCGTAGGCCCTCGGGTCGTGCTGGGCCAGCGAGGTGGAGCCGGACCAGATCAGCACGTGCTCGCCCTCGGGCAGCCAGGACAGGTCGGTGAGGCAGTCGTAGAGCGCGTCCAGGTTGCGGCCCGCCCACTCCGGGAAGGACAGCGCCGCCGCGATGCCCTCCAGCGTGGTGCGCTTGTTCACCAGCTCCCGGCCGTCGAGGACGTGCGGTACCGCGCCCCGCTGCTCGGCCGCCGCAGCGGCCTCGCGGGCGCTCACCGCGCTCTGCTCAGGCTGCTCCTGCTCGCCCACCGCAGACTCCTTCCGGAAGACCTTGCCGGGCCGTTTAGCCGCCAGCAGCTTCGTCGCAAACATCCCACTCAACCGCGCAAGTCGACAACCACGAAAACGTCACTTTTCCCGCTGTGCGGGGCCATTCCGCGACCGGAAGGGACTCAGCCCCACGGCCCGCCACCGGGCACCGGGAGGCCCCGGGCCCGCACAACCTCGAAAGCCGATCCGGACGAACTCCGGATCGGCCACGAATCGTAGGAAACCGGCATCGGCGAGCTCACCGCGGGCCGGGACATGCCCGCGGGAGCGGACGGGTCGGCCGAGCGCTGCTGCACGAACCAGCCGACCACCACCAGCACGATCAGCCCGACCAGGGCGATCGTGATCCGCTTGCGGGAGGACACGCGGTTCACTACCGCTGCGCCTTCGGGCGGGAACGCACCGGCGGCTCGGCATCGCGCAGCCGCGTCAGCTTCGCGCCGAGCCCGTCGATGCCCCGGTCGAGCACCTTCGCCAAGCCGAAGCACACCGGCAGCAGCACCGCCAGCACCAGCGTCACCTGCAGCGGGTACCACAGCTGCACGAGCCACAGCTCGACGGCGTCCCACAACTCGAACAGCCAGTCCATCACGGCGCGGAGCCTACGCCCGGGTTGCAACCCGATGAACCCGGCCCGGAGCTCACGCTGTGCCGGTGGCCTCCGCCGATCCGGACGGCGTCACCGTGCCCTCGGCACCGGAGTGCTCCCGGATGGAGCGGATGATCGCGCCGAAGTCATACTCGCCGCCGCCCTCGGCGTTGAACCGCTGGTACAGCTCGGTGGCCAGCTGCCCGATCGCGGTGTCGGTGCCGCTCTGCTCGGCCGCGGACTCGGCCAGCCGCAAGTCCTTGAGCATCAGCGCCGCGGAGAACCCCGGCTCGTAGTCGTGATTCGCGCGGCTGGTCTCCACCAGATCCGGCACCGGGCAGTTCGTGGTCAGCGACCAGCACTGCCCGGTGGAGATCGAGGCGACGTCGTAGAGCGCCTGGTTGCTCAGCCCGAGCCGCTCGCCCAGCACGAAAGCCTCGCTGACCGCGATCATCGACGCGCCCAGGATGAGGTTGTTGCACATCTTGGTGACCTGCCCGTGCCCGGCGCCGCCGCAGTGGATCACCTTGCGCGCCATCGGTTCCAGCACCGCCTCCGCGCGCTGGAACACGGCGGCGGCACCGCCCGCCATGAACGTCAGCGTGCCCGCCTCTGCGCCCGCGGTACCGCCGGAGACCGGGGCGTCCAGCGAACCGAACCCGGCCGCGCCCGCCGCCTCGTGCGCCGCCCGCGCGTCGGCGACGTCGACCGTGGAGCAGTCGATCAGCAGCGCACCCGGCTGCACCGAACCGAGCACCTCCCGGTAGCAGTCCAGCAGGTGCTTGCCGCTGGGCAGCATGGTGATCACCGCATCCGCCCCGGCCACCGCATCGGCCGCCGAGTCCGCGGTGGTCACGCCGTTCGCCCGCGCCTGCGCCAGCGCCGCAGGGGCCAGGTCGAACCCGCGCACCGCGTGCCCGGCCTTGACCAGGTTCGCCGACATGGGCCCGCCCATGTGGCCCAGCCCGATGAAAGCGATGACAGCCATTGTCACGTTCCCTTCTGCCGATCGGCCGGGACGGCCCCGGCTGCAGCGGGATCAGTCCGCTGCGAGTCCCAATTCCGCGGCGCCGAGCGGGGCGAAGAACCGCTCGACGAACTCGTCGGTCACCTCGTCCAGGCGCTCCGGCGACCACTTCGGGTCCTTGTCCTTGTCGACGAGCGTGGCGCGCACGCCCTCCACGAAATCGCCGACCGAAACGGTGGCCAGCGCCAGCCGGTATTCCTGGTCGAGCGCCTGCTCCAAGGTGTCCGGGCGCGACCGCAAGGCGCGCAGCGTGATCTTCAGCGAGGTCGGCGACTTGGTCTCGATGGCGTCGGCGGCCTGCTGCGCGGCTTCTTCCGGGCGCGCGCGCAGCCTGGTGAGGACGTCTTCCACGCGGTCGGCGGAATAGGCCGCTTCGATCCATTCCCGCTGCGCCGCCAGCGGTGCGGGCGGGCGCTCGGTGGCGAACCTGGCCAGCGCCGCGTCCACCTCGCCATCGGTCAACGCCGCGACCAGCTCTTCGAGCCGGTCGCTGGGCACGAAATCGTCGGCCAGGCCCAGCGCGATCGCGTCCGCGCCGCCGACCGGAGTACCGGTCAGCGCCAGGTGCGTGCCGAACTCACCCGGCGCGCGCGAGAGCAGGTAGGTGCCGCCCACGTCGGGCACGAACCCGATTCCGGTCTCCGGCATCCCGACCTTGGAACGTTCGGTGACCACCCGGTGCGAACCGTGCGCGGTGATGCCCACGCCGCCGCCCATGCACACGCCGTCCATCAGCCCGACCACGGGCTTCGGGTAGTGCGACAGCGCCGCGTTGAGCCGGTACTCCTCGCTCCAGAACGCCTTCGGCAGCGAGTCGTCGTCGGCCTTGGCCGCGTCGTAGAGCGCGCGGATGTCCCCGCCCGCGCACAGGCCGCGTTCCCCGGCGCCCTCGATGAGCACCGCGCGCACCCGGTCGTCGGAACGCCACTGCTCAAGTGCCTCGGTGATCGACCGCACCATCTCCAAGGTGAGCGAGTTGATCGCCTTGGGGCGGTTGAGCGTGATCCGTCCGAGCGCGCCCTCTACGTTGAGCAGAACTTCCGGGGCGGTTGATGTCATGATGCCGACTCCAGCAATCCACGGGAAATGATCAAGCGCATGATCTCGTTGGTGCCTTCGAGGATCTGGTGCACGCGCAGGTCGCGAACGATCTTCTCCAGGCCGTACTCGGCAAGGTATCCGTAACCACCGTGGATCTGAAGTGCCTCGTTCGCCACGGCGAAGCCCGCGTCGGTGGCCAGCCGCTTGGCCATCGCGCACAGCCGGGTGGCGTCCGGATCGCGGGTGTCCAGCGCCCACGCCGCGCGCCACAGCAGCATCCGCGCGGCCTCCAGATCGGTCGCCATGTCGGCGAGCTTGAACTGCAGCACCTGGAACTCGCTGAGCTTCGATCCGAACGCGCTGCGCTCCCGGACATAGGCAAGGCTCTTGTCCAACGCGGCCTGCGCGCCCCCGAGCGAGCAGGCCGCGATGCTGAGCCGGCCGCCGTCCAGCCCCGCCATGGCGATCTTGAACCCGATGCCCTCCGGCCCCAGCCGCCTGCTCGCGGGCACCCGGACCTCGTCGAACAGCACCTGCCGGGTGGGCTGGGCGTTCCAGCCCATCTTGCGCTCGTTCGGCCCGAACGAGAGCCCTTGCGCACCGGCTTCGACCAGGAACGTGGAGATGCCGCCGGACCCGGTGTCCCCGGTGCGCGCCATCACCGCGTAGACGTCCGAGCTGCCGCCGCCGGAGATGAACTGCTTGACCCCGGTGAGCAGGTAGTCGTCCCCGTCGCGCACCGCGCGGGTCTGCAGCGCGGCCGCGTCCGAGCCCGCCTCCGGTTCGGTCAGGCAGTAGCTCGCCCGCTGCTGCAGCGAGCACAACCCGGGCAGCCACTGGGCTTTCTGCTCGGCGTCGCCGAACCGGTCGATCATCCCGGCGACCATGTTGTGGATCGACAGGTACGCCGCCACCGAAGGGTCACCGGAGGCCAGCGCCTCGAAGATGAGCACCGAGTCGAACCGGCTCAGGCCGGTGCCGCCGTAGGCGTCGTCGACGTAGATCCCGCCGATGCCCAGTTCCCCGGCGGTGCGCAGCACCTCCACCGGGAAGTGCTTGTCCTGGTCCCACTGCACCGCGTGCGGGGCGAGCTGTTCGGCGGCGAACTCGCGGGCGGTCTGCTGGATCGCGCGCTGGTCCTCGGACAGCTCGAACGGCGACGCCGCGCCGGTGGGGCCGGTTACCGCTGCAACGGACACGTCTGACTCCTCACCTGTGGGGCAGGCTCACCGAGCTCAGTTCATGGTCGGAATGGTGAAGCTGGCGCCTTCCTTGAGTCCGGACGGCCAGCGCGAGGTGACCGTCTTGGTCTTGGTGTAGAACTTGATCGAGTCCGGGCCGTGCTGGTTCAGGTCGCCGTAGCCGGAGCGCTTCCAGCCGCCGAAGGTGTGGTACGCGATCGGCACCGGGATCGGCACGTTCACCCCGATCATCCCGGTGTCGACGCGGCTGACGAACTCGCGCGCCGCGTCGCCGTCCCTGGTGAAGATGGCGACCCCGTTGCCGTACTCGTTCTCGCTCGGCAGCCGCAGCGCCTCCTCGTAATCGGCCGCGCGCACCACCGACAGCACGGGACCGAAGATCTCCTCCCGGTAGATCCGCATGTCCGGCGTGACGTGGTCGAACAGCGAGGCACCCGCGAAGAAGCCGCCCTCGTGGCCTGCCATCTCGAACCCGCGACCGTCGACCAGCAGCTTCGCCCCTTCGTCGACACCTGCGGTGACCAGGTCGTCCGCCCGCTGCTTCGCCTGCCTGGTCACCAGCGGCCCGAAGTCGGCATCCTCGGTGAAGCTGGTGCCGATCTTGAGCTTGCGCACCCGCTCGGTGAGCTTCTCCACCAGCGCGTCCGCGGTGGCCTGCCCGACCGGCACCGCCACCGAGATCGCCATGCACCGCTCACCCGCCGAGCCGTAGCCGGCGCCGACCAGCGCCTCCACCGCCTGGTCCAGATCCGCATCCGGCATCACGATCATGTGGTTCTTCGCGCCGCCGAAGCATTGCGCGCGCTTGCCGTGCGCGGCCGCGGTCGAATAGATGTACTCCGCGATCGACGAGGAGCCGACGAACCCGACCGCCTCGATCCGCGGGTCGGTCAGCACCGCGTCCACCGCGGTCTTGTCGCCGTTGACCACGTTGAGCACGCCCGGCGGCAGGCCCGCTTCGACGAACAGCTCCGCCAGCCGCAGCGGCACCGACGGGTCCCGTTCGGAGGGCTTGAGCACGAAGGAGTTGCCCGCCGCGATGGCAGGTGCGGCCTTCCACAGCGGGATCATCGCCGGGAAGTTGAACGGGGTGATGCCCGCGACCACGCCCAGCGGCTGGCGCATCGAGTAGACGTCGATGCCGGTTCCCGCGTTCTCGCTGTACTCGCCCTTGAGCAGGTGCGGGATGCCGACGGCGAACTCGACGACCTCCAGGCCGCGCTGGATGTCGCCCTTGGCGTCCGGGACGGTCTTGCCGTGCTCGGCGGCCAGCAGCCGGGCCAGCGAGTCCATCTCGTCGTTGACCAGTTGCAGGAAGCGCATCAGCACCCGGGCCCGCTTCTGCGGGTTCTGCGCCGCCCACGCCGGTTGCGCCGCGGCCGCGTCGGCGACGGCGGCGGAGACCTCGCCGGTCGAGGCCAACGGCACCGCTGCCTGCACCTGCCCGGTGTTCGGATCGAACACGTCACCGAAGTTCCCGGAGGTCCCGGCGACCCGCTCGCCGCCGATGAAGTGCGTCAACTCCTGGGACATACCGCACCGAACCTTTCACCGATCTCGCCGTTGATGCCCGCCGCCGAACGGGCCGATTACTCGGCCTTCCAACCTTTGGCCACCCAATCATTGCGCCGGGGCCTGCCACCGCAACAGGTGCCGCACGTCACATCTACCTGAACCGATCGGGTGCGGCCCGCTGCGAAACGTCCCCGAACAGCACGAAAGCCCCCGCTCGGGGGGCTTTGGTGCGTGGCGGGGCCTCAGCTGACCAGGTCCGCGACGAGCACGAGAGCCAGCGCCACCACCGACATGATCGACTGGGCGACCGTGTAGACCTGGAACGCGCCGCGGGTGGACAGGCTCAGCAGCGTGCGGAACATCCAGAACGTGTTGTCGCTGACGTGGCCGCCGAAGCTCGCCCCCGCCGCCGCGGCCAGCGCGACCAGCACCGGCGCCGTGCCCAGGCCACCGACGACGGGCGCCAGCAGCGTCGCCGCGGTGATCGCCGCGACCGAGCCCGAGCCCTGCGCCAGCCGCAGCAACGCCGCCACCAGCCACGCGAGCAGCAGCGGCGACGCACTGCCCGCGTGGAACAGGCCGCTCACCACGTCGCCGACGCCGGTCCGGCTGATCACCTCGCCGAGCGAACCTGCCACGCCGGTGAACAGCAGGATCGTGCCGCTGGTGGCCGCGCCCTTGTTCAACGCCCGCTCGACGGCGTCCCTGGACAACGTCCACACCGTGATCGCGCAGCCGAGCACGAGACCGATCAGCAATGCCACCACCGGGTCGGCCAGGAACGCGATCCAGCCGATCCGCGCGCCCGCGGTCTCGGTCACCGTGCCCAGCACGATCAGCAGCAACGGCACCAGCACCGGCAGCACGAGCACGATCAGCGGCAAGGTGCGCTTCGGGGTTTCCGCGGAGCCCACGGCCATGCCTTCGATGCCGTCATCGACGTGCGCTTCGTCCTTGGCCGGGTTCCAGGTGCGGCGCATGAGCCTGCCGTGCAGGAACACCGCGATGACGATCGATGCCACGCCGATCCCGATGCCGAACAGCAGCATCATGCCGAGGCCGACGCCGAGCGAACCGCTGATCGCCAATGCCGCCGCACCCGGCAGCACCATCAGCAGCCCGACCTCCAAGCCGATCGCCAGCGCGCCGCCGACGGCCGCCACGCTCGCACCGGTGCGGGCGGCCACCGAGCGCGCGATCGGCGCCAGCATCACCAGGGCCACGTCGAAGTAGATCGCCGGGAACACCACGCCCGCGGACAAGCCCAGCGCGTACGGCGACCGGTCCTTCCCGAACGCCTTCAGGAACAGCTCGACGATCCGCTGCAACGTCCCGGTCGCCGACAGCAGCGAACCGAGCAGCACGCCGAACCCGATGATGAGCCCGACCTCGGCCATCAGATCGCCGAACCCGGTCGTGACGGCCTTCGCGGTGCCTTCGAAACCGAGCCCGGTGGCCAGGCCGAGGTACAGCGAACCCAGCACCAGCACGATCACCGGGTTCAGCCGCGCACCCACGATCAAGCCCACGATTCCGAGCACCGTGATCGCGGTGTGCAGCAGGAGGAGGGAGTTGGACATCCTTGTCGCTCTTTCCGTGGTCCTCGCCATTGCGGTGTGCCCGGCGCGGCCGGGCGGGCCAGGCGGTCAGTTGATGTGCGAGCCGCCGTTGATGTCGAAGGTGGCGCCGGTGATGTAGCCGACGGATTCGCCGGCGAGGAAGGTGATCGTGCTCGCCACGTCGGTGGTCCGGCCGTTGCGCCCCACCGGGACCCCGGAGATCAGTTCTTCCTTGCGTTCACCGCTGAGCAGTCCGCCGGTGATGTCGGTGTCCACCAGGCCCGGGGCGACCGCGTTGACCACCACTCCGTTCGGTCCGACCTCCCGCGCCAGCGCCCTGGTCAGCCCGAGCACGGCCGCCTTGGCCGCCGAGTAGTGCGACCCGCCGAACACCCCGCCGCCGCGCTGCGCGCTGACCGAGGAGACGTTGACGATGCGCCCGTAGCCGCGCTCGACCATCCCGGGCAGCACCCGCCGCGTGACCAGGTACGTCCCGGTGACGTTGACCCGGAACACCAGCTCCCACTCGTCCTGCTCGATGTCCAGGAAGCGGGTCGGGCGGGTGATTCCCGCGTTGTTGACCAGCGTCGCGATCGGCGGCAGATCGGCGGATTCGACGGCGGAGACCGCGGAGTCCACCGAGGACTCGTCGGTGACGTCGGCGCGCACGCCGAGTGCGCGGACCCCGTGCTCCTCGGCGACGACACCCGCGGTGCGCTCGGCGGCATCGCCGTCGACGTCCAGCACCGCGATGTCGAAACCGGCCGCGGCCAGCTGCCGGGCGGTCTCCCGCCCGATGCCGCGCTCGGATCCGGCTCCGGTGATGACGGCGGTACGTGCGGTTTCGGACATGCGGGTCCTCCAGATCTCGGTCGTCGGGAACCGGCCGGGTCAGCCGGCCAGCTGTGCGCGGACGTCGTCGCGAGCGGCGGCGGCCGCGGCGGGACGGTCGGTTTCGGCCACGTCGTGGGTTTCGAGTTCGAGCACGTGGCGGCGGTTGCCGGGGTTCTCGGCCAGCGCCGCGATCACTCCGGCGAAGTCCGCGCGGCCGCAGCCGATGCTGAGGTTGATCTCGCCGGGCGCGGCGTCCCGGTAGTGCACGTGCTCGACGCGGGTAGCGAGTTCCCGCGCCAGCGCCACCTCGTCGATGCCACCCGCGACGACGTGGCTGACGTCGTAAACGAGCCCGGCCGCTTCGGCAGGAACCCGCTCCAGCAGCGCGATCGCGCGCTCGGCGGTGTGGCAGAACCGGAAGTGGTGCAGGCCCTCCACCAGCAACCGCACCCCGTTGCTCGCGGCGAGCTCGCCGAGTGCGCGCAGGCCGCGCGCGAGCCGGTCCAGATCGGCGTCTTCGGCCACGAACGGCGTCCGGGTCTGCGCTCCGCAGGGCACGATCATGGCGGCGTTCAGGCGAGCGGCCAGCCGCACCAGCCGCCGCCCGGATTCGAGCAGGTCGTGCTCGGACAGCGCGGGATCGTTCAGCGGCCCCGGGTCGACGTTGATCGCCCAGGTGCGCAAGCCCGATTCCTCGACTGCGCGCACGATGCCTGCGGTGTCCTCGCCCAACGGGTGCGGGATGTGCTCGCAGACCCCGGGGAGTCCACCGAGGTCGATGCCGTCGAAACCGAGCTCGCGGATCGTCGTCAGCGCCTCGGTCAGCCGGCGGTGGCGGAACGAGATCGTCGAGCAGCCCAGTTCGGGCAGGCAGCTCGGCTCCGGATCCCCGCGCAGCACCATGACCGTCACTCCTTCGTGCGTTAGGTGGCGCACAGTTAACGTCCAACTCGCGTCGACTGTCAACAGTCGACTGTCACTGGACGACCGGGTCTTGGACTACGATGAGCCCGGACCCGAGCAGAGAGGCGATCCACACGTGTCCCTGGATGTCCCGGCGCTGGGCGGCGTCGACCGGCAGACGTTGCGCGAGCAGTCCCTGCACAAGCTGCGGGAAGCGATCAGCAGCGGGCAGCTCGAACCAGGGCGGCGGCTGATCGAGACCGAGCTCAGCGAAGCGCTCTCGGTCTCTCGCGGAACCTTGCGCGAAGCACTCCGGCACTTGGTGCAGGAAGGACTCGTCGTCGCCGACGAACGCGGCAAGCTGCTGGTGCGCGCGCTGACGAAAGCCGAAGTGCGCGACATCTTCGCGGTACGTGCGGCGCTGGAAGTCCTCGCAGTGGAGCTGCTATGCGGCGCGCCGGAGCGGGACGAGATCATCAGCACGCTGCGCGCGGCCGTGGACCGGCTCCGCGACGAGCAGCAGGGCATGGCGGAACTGGTGGAGAACGACCTGGCGTTCCACCGGCTGCTGTGCGAACTGACCGGCAACGCCGCGCTCGTGCAGTCCTGGCAGAACATCTCCGGGCTGACCCGCGCGACCATCGTGCGTTCCGGCCCGGAGCTGGCGGTGCGCAACATGGCCTGGCAGCGGCACACCCCGATCGTCGACGCGATCGAGGCGGGCGAAGCCGCGCGGGCGCGCGAGGTGGTGCGCGAGCACATGAGCGAAACCACCGAGCGGATCGTCGCCGTGCTCGGCGACTAGGGCAGCGGCACAAGCGGCGTCAGCCGCAGCCAGAAGACGCCCGAGGTTCCGCCAACTGACCCGCTTTCACGCACTCCCCAGCCCCGCTGACGGCTCTGCCCAGGTCACCTACGGCGCCTATGCTGCGGCGCATGGCCCCGGAGCCGGTGGACATCTGGGCAATGGCAGACCTGGTGAAGCCGTTCGCCGTGCGAACGGTCGCGACGTTGCGCGTGGCCGACATCGTCCGGGACCGGCCGGTCGCGCTGGAGGAGATCGCCAAGAGGAGCGAGGCGCAGGCCGACCCGCTCGGCAGGCTGTTGCGGTACCTGGTGCAGCACGGCATGTTCACCGAACCGGAACCCGACGTGTTCGGTCCGAACGCCGCTTCGCGCGAGCTGGAGAGCGACTCGCCGAGCGGCACCAGGGAGTGGCTCGATCTGGACGGCGCGGTCGGACGCGCGGATCTGGCCTTCGTGGAGCTGATCGAGCAGGTGCGCGGGCACCACCCGGCGTACCGGGCTGCGTTCGGCCGCTCGTTCTGGGAAGACCTCGCGCACAGCGCGCAACTGTCGGACTCCTTCGACGACCTGATGGAGACGAAGTCGAGCACCCTCGCTCCGGTGGTGGCCGACGAACTGGACTGGGACCGGTTCGGCCGGGTCGCCGACATCGGCGGCGGCAAGGGCGTGCTGATCGACGCGATCCTGCAGCGGTACCCGGACGTTCGCGGCATGGTCGTCGACCTGGCCGGACCGGCCCGCAACGCCGACGAGTACCTGCGTTCGCGCGGTCTGCGAGACCGCGTCGACGTGGTCACCGGGAGCTTCTTCGACCCGCTGCCGGACTCGGCGGACGCCTACGTGCTGAGCGACGTCCTCGGCGACTGGGACGACGAGGACGCGATCCGCATACTCGCCCGCTGCGCGGAGGCCGCGGGCGCCGACGGCAGCGTGCTGATCATCGAGCTGCTGCCCGGCGCCCCGGAAGCGTTCACCGAGATGGACCTGCGGATGATGATCTACGTGGGCGGCCGGATGCGGGATCTGGACCGGACCGACCGGATCGCCTCTGCCGCCGGGTTGTTCGTCGCAGCGGTCACCCGCGTGTCGGGCGGTTACGGCATCATCGAATGTCTGCCCGACCGGTGAGCTCTTCGAGCCGCAGCTGGCGACGCCACTTCGGCGGCAGGTCCTGCGCCGCGGGCGCCACCTGCTCGCGGCGATCCCGGTCCCCCATGGCGAGCGCGAAAACGTCCGCCACCGTGACCGCGTGGCCGGGCTTGCTCAGCATCCGGACCTCGTCCCCGGCGCGGATGTCGCCGGATTCCTCCACCGCGAGGTAAGCCCCCGGCCTGCCGATTTCGGCGAACCGCTTCACCAGGCCCTTGTGCTGCCAGAAGCCGGCGAAGACCCGGCACGGGTTGCGCGGTCCGGTCACCCGCAGCACGGCGGCGCCGATGCGCCAGCGCTCGCCGATCACCGCGAAACTGCTCTCGCAGCCGAGAAGGCTCAGGTTCTCCCCCGCGTTGCCCGGCACCAGCTCCCGGCCCAGCTCCGCGGACCAGAACCCCAGATCCTCGGTGTCGAAGGCATAGGCCGCCTGGTACCAGGCTCCGTGGTGCTTGGTGTCGATCACCTGATCACCGCGCACTCCGCTCGGGGTGAACTCGACCGGATCGTCCACCGGACGCTTGTCGATCCCTGTTCGCCCCATCCGCCCGGTCCACTCACCGGTACGCAGCACCGCCACGTTCACCGACCGCACATAACCCACCGCGCCAACCTATGCGCTGCTCCGCCCGCGCATCCAGGTGTTTTCGCGGTCCTTCAACGGTCAGCGAGCACGAAGACCGTCCACAGCGCGGTGTTCCGCGAATACCGGCGGTTCAGGGCAGCTTGCTGCGTCCGGAGTCGAACGCTCGCCGCGCACCGTCCACGAGATCCTGGACCAGTTCCGCGGCGGGCCGAGCAGCGGCCTGCGAGTAGGTCTGCCCCGCCCACAGCGACATGGCTTCCGGGTCTCCGGCTTTCCCGGCCGCTGCCCGCACCGGCTTGGTGAGGTGGTGCAGTTGCGGGTAGGCGGCGGGCGCGTGCGGGCCGTTCTCCCGCATGAAGCGGTTCACCAGCCCGCGCGCGGGACGTCCGCTGAACGCTCTGGTGAACTCCGTGGCCCGGGTGCCCTCGGCGATCTCCGCACGCTGGGCCGCCGCGGTACCCGCCTCATCCGTGATCATGAAGGCCGTGCCCAGCTGCGCCGCGACCGCACCGGACGCGAGCACCGCGGCCACGTCGGCACCGGTGACGATCCCGCCCGCGGCGATCAGCGGCAGCTCGACCTCTGCCGAGATCAACCGCAGCGCGCCCAGCAGGCCGATCAACTCACCACCGGCCCGCGTCGCCTCATCGTCGTCGAGGACCGCCCGGTGACCGCCGGCTTCGGAACCTTGCACGCAGAGCAGGTCGACCCCGGATTCCGCCGCCTGCCGCGCTTCCGAGGGCGTGGTCACGGTGGCGACCACTTCCGCCCCCACCGAGTGCAACCGCTCCACAGTGGACGATTCCGGGCAGCCGAAGGTGAACGACACCACCGGGATCCGCTGGGCGATCACCAGTTCCACCTTGGCCTGGTACAGGTCGTCGTCCCAGTGCGCTGTACCCGGTTCGACGCCGTAGTGCTGCGCCTGGGCTTGGACGCGGCTGCGGTAGGCCGCCAGCTCGATGTTGCGCCGATGGCCGGGAACGAACAGGTTCACCCCGAACGGTTCCGCGGTCAGCTCGCGCGCTCTGGCGATCTGCCCGTTCAGCGCCTCTTCGGTGAGGTAGCCCGCGGCCAGGAAGCCGAACCCGCCCATGCCGCTGACCGTCGCGGCCAGCTCCGGGGTGCTGATCCCGCCCGCCATCGGCGCCGCGATCACCGGCACCGTCCGCTGCTCGATCATGCCCGGCACATTAGTTGTCGCGCCGCCTGCCCGCGACATCGCGAGCACCACACCGGTTCGACGCCGAAAACGCTTGCGCGACAATGCTTTCTCGGACGCCGGCGGCAAACGGCTTCAGCTCCGTCCGCGAGGCGCTCCCACTGGAAGCCGGTGATCCGCTCCCGCACACCCCGCAGCCGATCATCCGAAACCCGTTGAGCCGATGGCCAACCAGCTCCTGGGCCGATGGCCCCACCTCCCTTCGTCTGTGCGCCGCGCCACCTCTGATGCGCGGGTGTACCGAGCTGGAAAACGAATTGTTAATCGCCTTGTTCCGAATGCCTCGCTCCACGAATCTCTTGGCACCGCAAACCACGCGAGAACGGGAGAACCCGATGAGTACAACCGCCAAGCAGACCACCGAGGCCGAAGCCGGGTCGCGGGTCAAGCGCATCGCGTTCGCCGCAACGGCGGTGCCCGCGCTGATGATCGGTCTGGCGCTACCGGCCAACGCCGCGGAACTGACGCCGATCGCGGAGGCGCTGGACGCGACCGTCGCCGACACGCTCTCGTCGGTCGGCGGCGCACTGGACGCCCTCGGCCTGGCGGCCTGACCGACTCCCCCGGCGGCCGCCGCCATGCCGGCGGCCGCCCCTGGATGAGGCCGCGTGGGGCGGAAGTTCCGCTACGAGATTTCCGCCCCACGTTCCGGCAAGCGACTTCCCCTGCCGAAACCACCTGTTCAGTCCACAACGGACATACCAAGCCGGTCACGGGCGCAGTCCCGCCACGAGATCCGCCGGGGCGAGCTTGACCGCGAACGGCTCGGTGCTCTCGAAGACCTCGTCGTCACGAACCCGCGCGATCCGCTGATACCGCGAACCACCCACCAACTCCCACGCGGTGATCGTCGGCTGCTCCAGGTCGGGGTCGACGAGCCAGAAGAACCGCGTGCCCAGCCGCGCGTAGACGGCCTTCTTCAAGCTCTCGTCCTTGATCCGGCTGCTCGGCGACACCACCTCCACCGCGACCACCGGCGCGGACGGCAGATTCCGCAACGTCAGGTCGTCGTGCCGCGCCACCAGGATGTCCGGTCGCAGCTCGGTGAACGGGTCCGGCCGGACCGCGAACGGCGCGGCGAGCACCCGGTACGGCGACGTGCACGCGATGTGCAGCTGCGAGGCCAGTTCGACCACCGCGCCCTGGTGCGGCCATCCCGGCACCGCACTCGCAAGCAGCTCACCGTCGATCAGCTCGTAGCGCCTGCCGTCCTCGGGCAGTCCCTCCAGATCGTGCACGCTGAACGGACGCCCCACTCCTGCCTCGATCCGCATCGTCGAATTCCCTTCGCTCTCGGTGCCGCAAAGATGGTTCTGCGATGAAGAGGCGCGAAGCGTTCGATCTGATACAGCCGTCACCGGAACGTGTGAGCATGAAAAAGTGGGCGGGAACCCCGGAGGGTCCCCGCCCACTCGCACCATTGCGATCTCGCACACCCCGCCACAGGGCCTCTGGTGCGTTCCGGATGAGCGCTCCCGCGACGAGCGCTCAACTCTGGTGCCGGGCCGAGGAGTCCGGATCAGACGCCTCGGCCCGGCCACCCGGGTCCGACACCGGGCGAGCTTTCGATCAGAACTGGGCGGTCTCGGTCGAGCCGGCCAGCGCGGTGGTGGACGAGTCCGGGTTCACCGCGGTGCTGATCAGGTCGAAGTAGCCGGTGCCCGCCTCGCGCTGGTGACGCGTGGCGGTGTAGCCCTGCGCCTCCGCGGCGAACTCCCGCTCCTGCAGGTCCACGTACGAGGTCATGCCGTCGGCGGCGTAACCCTTGGCCAGGTCGAACATGCTGTGGTTCAGCGCGTGGAACCCGGCCAGCGTGATGAACTGGAACTTGTAGCCCATGTGGCCGAGTTCGCGTTGGAACTTGGCGATGGTGCTGTCGTCCAGGTTCTTGCGCCAGTTGAACGACGGCGAGCAGTTGTAGGCCAGCATCTGGTCCGGGTACTTGGCCTTGATCGCCTCGGCGAACTGCTTGGCGACCTCCAGGTCCGGCTTCGAGGTCTCCATCCAGATCAGGTCCGCGTGCGGCGCGTAGGCCAGGCCGCGGCTGATGCAGGGCTCGATGCCGTTGCGGACCTTGAAGAAGCCCTCCGAGGTGCGCTCACCGGTCAGGAACGGCTCGTCGCGCTCGTCCACGTCGCTGGTCAGCAGCGTCGCGGCCTGCGCGTCGGTGCGGGCGATGACCAGCGAGGGGGTGCCGGCCACGTCCGCGGCCAGGCGCGCCGCGTTCAGCGTCTTGACGTGCTGGCTGGTGGGGATGAGCACCTTGCCGCCCAGGTGGCCGCACTTCTTCTCGGAGGCCAGCTGGTCCTCCCAGTGCACACCCGCGGCACCCGCGGAGATCATGCCCTTCATCAGCTCGTAGGCGTTGAGCACGCCGCCGAAACCGGCCTCGGCGTCGGCGACGATCGGCGCCAGCCAGTTCGTCGGCTCCGACTCGGTCTCCTCGGCCTCCGGGTCCAGCGCCTCGGACCAGCTGATCTGGTCGGCGCGCTTGAGGGCGTTGTTGATCCGGCGGACCACCTGCGGGACCGAGTTCGCCGGGTAGAGGCTCTGGTCCGGGTAGGTCTCACCGGCCAGGTTGGCGTCCGCGGCGACCTGCCAGCCGGACAGGTAGATGGCCTTGAGCCCGGCGCGGACCTGCTGGACCGCCTGGTTGCCGGTCAGCGCGCCCAGCGAGTTGATGTAGTCGTTGTCGTTGAGCAGGTTCCACAGCCGCTCGGAGCCGAGCCGGGCCAGGGTGTGCTCCTCCTGCACGGAACCGCGCAGGCGGACGACGTCCGCGGCGGTGTGAGTGCGCTCGATGCCCTTCCAGCGGGGGTCGTTGTCCCACTCCCGCTGGAGTTCCTCGGCGGCCTTGATCGCCTGCTGGCGGGTTCCAGGCTGGAGGCTCATGGTCTTCCCCTTCCGGGACGGTTCGTGCCGTTGCTGCCCCTAGTGTTGGCCGACGACCCCGGTCCGATCGAGAAGAAAATCGTAGAAATTTCGGCGGTTTTTCTGCTAGCATCAAGCCATGCCCGACTTCGCCGCCGAAGAAGACCGTAATTTTTCTACCGACCAAGACCTCCTGGTCTTCGGTCAGCGGCTGCGGCACCTGCGCCGCGCTGCCGGTCTCACCCTCGTTGAGCTGGGCGAACGCGTGGGGCGCGCGCCCTCGCAGCTCTCCCTGCTGGAGAACGGACACCGCGAGCCGAAGCTGTCGCTGCTGCGCTCGCTGGCCGACGCGCTGGGCAGCTCGGTGGACGAGCTGCTGTCGAAAAAAGCGCCGAACCGGCGGGCGGAGCTGGAGATCGCCGTCGAGCAGGCGCAGCTCGACCCGACCTACCAGCGGCTGGACGTGCCGCCGCTGAAGGTGGGCAAGCGGGTGCCCACCGAGGCCCTCGAACACGTACTGGCGCTCTACGACGAGCTGAAGCGGCGGGAGACCAAGCAGGTCGCCACTCCCGAGGAGGCCCGCAAGGCGAACGCCTCGCTGCGGCAGATGATGCGCGAGCACGGCAACTACTTCCCGGAGATCGAGAAGGCCGCGTCCGGAGTCCTGGACCGGGTCGGCTACCACGGCGGCGCGCTGTCCGAAGGGGTCATCCAGTCCATCGCCACGCACATGGGCTACGGCCTGCGGTTCGTCGCCGACCTGCCGCGCTCGGTCCGCTCCATCACGGACCTGCGGCACAACCGGATCTTCCTGCGGCGGGAATCACTGGGGATGCACAGTCCGCGCACGATCCTGCTGCAGACGCTCGGCCACCTCACCCTCGGGCACGAGCAGCCGCGGGACTTCGCCGACTTCCTGCGCCAGCGGGTGGAAGCGAACTACTTCGCGGCCGCGGTGCTGGTGCCGGAACGCGCCGCGGTCAGCTTCCTCCAGCAGGCCAAGGCGGACCGCGACCTGGCGGTGGAGGACCTGCGGGACGTGTTCTCGGTGTCCTACGAGATGGCCGCGCACCGGTTCACCAACCTCGCCACGCAGTACCTGGACCTGGTGTGCCACTTCGTGCGCAACGACGAGACGGGCATCATCTACAAGGCGTACGAGAACGACGGGCTGGTCTTCCCCACCGACCCGGCGGGCGCCATCGAAGGGCAGCGGATGTGCCGGCACTGGGCAGGCCGGATGGTGTTCGCCTCGCCGGACCGCTATTCGACCTACTACCAGTACACGGACAAGCCAGGTGCCACGCACTGGTGCGTCGCGCACGTCGACCCGAACCGCGGGCGGGATTTCGCGATCACGCTGGGCGTGCCGTACACCGAGTCGCGCTGGTTCCGGGGTCGGGAGACGACGAACCACTCGAAGTCCGGCTGCCCGAACGGCGAATGCTGCCAGCGGCCACCGACCGAACTCGCCAACCGGTGGCAGGGCATGGTGTGGCCGTCCGCGCGGGCGCACTCGCACGTGCTCTCCGCGCTGCCGTCGGACACCTTCCCCGGCGTGGACGAAGCCGACGTGTACGCGTGCCTGGAATCGCACTAGCACTGCTACGGCGGTCAGCGGTCAGCAGTAGCCGCGGCGGGATCACGACCACGAGTTGCGGATCGAGACCGGTTGGCGCTACTGCATGGCACGGGTAGCGCTGCCTGACCGGGTTGGAGCGCG
>NZ_JAFRFW010000410.1:0-2331 GCF_017434145.1 Saccharopolyspora sp.
ACCCGCTGCCGCCAGCCGTCGGCCAGCGGGCTGACCTCCTCGTACGCCGCCAGCACCCGCTCCAGGTGGGGGCAGCCGAACAGCGCCAGCATCGCCAGGTCGGTCTCGCGGTGGCCGCCGTGCGCGGCAGGGTCGATGAGCCAGGCGCCGCTCGCGCCCCAGTGCACGTTCCCGGTCCACAGGTCGCCGTGCAGCCGGGACGGCGGCTCGGCGGAACCTTCGAGCTCGGGCAGCCCGTCGCAGGCGCGCTCGAAGATCTGCGCCTCGGAATCGCCGATCAGACCGGCGTCGACGGCTTGCCGCAGGTACGGGCGCACGCGGTGCTCGGCGTAGAACGACGGCCAGTCCGCGCACGGCTCGTTGCGCATCGGGGCGAGCCCGATCCAGGCGTCGGCCGGACCGCCGGGCGGCGGGGCGCCGTGCGCGGGCGCTCCGGCGGCGTGCAGCCGGGCGAGTCCGCGGCCCAGTTCTTCGGCGGCGGCCGCGGTGGGCCTGCCTGCATCGAGGTGTTCGGTGACCAGGTCCCGGTCGTTGTTGCCGTGCACCGCGGGAACCGGGATCACGCCCGGCTCGGCCAGCCAGCGCAGCGAGGCGGCCTCGGCTTCGGTGGCGCCCGGCAGTCCCGGCGGGTTCGTCTTGACGAACACGTCGCGGCCGTCGTCGAGCCGCACGCTGTAGGACGCGCCGGCGTCTCCGCCGCCCAGCGTGCGCACCTGCACGGCCGCGGACCCGGTGTAGTGCTCCGCGACCTCCGCGGTCCGTCCCATCCTGACCTCACCTCCGGCTTTGCTTGCGGCTTCCCCAGCCCTGCACAGCGCGCAGGAACCCGGCGCTCATTCCGATGCCCCCGCGCCTCGCGGCGGACCGGACACGCCCGCACATCACCCGTCGGCGAGCGCTCCGATCAGAGTGAACGGCCTGTTGGTCCGAATAGATTGGGCGACCAGTCCGTTCACTCCGAGAAGTTCTGCGCTGATCGTGTGGGACACGGGCGTGTCGGCCCGGAAGGTCACTCGTCGTGGAGGTGGGCGCGGACCCAGTCGAGCAGGGCGGGCATCGCCGCTTCGATCATCGCCAGCGAGTCCTCGAAGCCGCGGTCGCCGCCGAAGTACGGATCGGGCACCTCCGCCCACTCGTCCGCGGCCGGGTCGAAGGAGCGCAGCAGCCGCACCCGCGCCGGATCGTCCGCCTCGTCCCGCGCCACCCGCAGGTGCCCGGCGTCCATCGCCAGCAGCAGATCGGCGCCCGCGTGCTGCTCGTCGAACTGCGCGGCGACGTGCTCGGTGGGGTAGCCGTGGTCGGCGAGGACCTTCGCGGTGCGCGGATCGGCGCCTTCCCCGACGTGCCACGGGCCGGTGCCCGCGCTGGTCACTTCGACCTGCCCGGCGAGCCCTTCGCGGCGCAGGTGCTCGCCGAACACCAGCGCCGCCATCGGCGAGCGGCAGATGTTCCCGGTGCAGACGAAGGAGATGTGCAAGGCGGTGCTCCCGCTCTGTCGTGGGTGCTCTCGTTGCGGCCGTCGTGTCGACGCGGCGGAACCTCGGCTTCCACCGGGCTTCGACGGTACGTGCCGGAGCCGGAGCCGTTCCCGGCACCTGTCCCGCGCGCGCCGGTGGCTAAACTGCCCGGGATGACCAGCCGGGGGGACGACGAATCGCTGCGCCACCACGGCGACGTGGATGCCGAACCCGGCCTGCTCGACTTCGCGGTGAACGTGCGCCTGCAACAGCCGCCGCGATGGTTGCGGGACCGGCTCGCGGCTGCGCTGGACGATCTGGGCCGCTATCCCTCCGCCGCGGACGACCTGGCCGCGCGCACGGCGGTCGCCGAACGGCACGGCCGCGATCCCGGTGAGGTGCTGCTGCTGGCGGGCGCGGCCGAGTGCTTCGCGCTGCTGCCGCAGCTGAACCCGCGTTCGGCGGCCGTGGTGCACCCCTCGTTCACCGAACCGGAGTTCGCGCTGCGCTCCGCCGGTGTGCCGGTGACCAGGGTGCTGCTCGGCGAGGACTACCGGCTCGATCCCGCGCTGGTGCCCGCGGACGCCGACCTCGTCGTCCTCGGCAACCCCACGAACCCCACTTCGCTGCTGCACCCGGCCGACGCGATCCGGGAGCTGATCCGCCCCGGCAGGCTGGTGGTGGTGGACGAAGCGTTCCTGGACGCGGTGCCGGGGGAGCCGGAGGGACTGGCGAGCTCGCCGATCCCGGGCCTGCTGGTGGTCCGCAGCCTCACCAAGATGTGGGGGTTGCCCGGGCTGCGCGCCGGTTACGCCCTGGGCGAACCGGAGCTGCTGAGCAGCCTGGCCGCGCCCCGCCCGCACTGGCCGCTGGG
>NZ_JAFRFW010000411.1:0-3235 GCF_017434145.1 Saccharopolyspora sp.
GGTGCCGCCGGGAGCTGCAACGCCGAACGGGTCGCCGCGGACAGCCCGTCGGCGGCATAAACCGCCGAGGCCCGGCGCACCGCGGGCATCGCCGCAGCCGGGAGCACGTCGCCGAGCCGGTCGTCGACGAGCACGACCGCCGAGCCGGTCGCGGTCCCATCCGACGTGCTGCTCGGTCCCTCGGAATGTTCGCCGGTCACCGGGTGCGCGGAAGACATGCGGCGATTGTCGCAAGCACGGGTTCGTGCCTTGCCGGAGCGCTTGATCCATGCCGTCGAGATTGCCCGCGGCGGCGGCCGGACCCCCGCCCGACACACCGGCGCGTCACCTCGTCCGGGTGATCTCGAAACCGGCGAATCCCGAGGGCGCCGCCTCGCACCATCAGGCCCGCCGCGGCTGGAAGGCGATACCGATCGTCTCCCCCGCGCTCGGCGCGGCCGAAAGCGCGATCTCGTCCCACACGCCGTATCGCGGGCTGAGCTGCACACCGATCCGCTGCGCGGTGACCCGCAGCAGTTGCGCGCCCACCGCCTGCATCTTCGCCTCGTCCGCACCGGCCCCGCTCGGCGCCGCCCGCTCCTCGGTGCTGCGCTGCTTGATCCGCACCACGGTCCACTGCCCGGACTGCGGCTGGAGCTCGAACGCCATCGTCGTACCCGGCAGCGCGCCGAACAGCGGCGTCGCGGCCGCCAACTCCGGCACCTCGGCCGAACGCAGGTGCTCACCGGTGGCCGCGCCAACGCCCGCTTGCCGGTCGGCGGCCACCACTGCCGCGGATTCCTGCTCGCCGCGGGACATCCGGCGCGCCTTGTCCTCGGCCTCGCGCCGATTGGTGGCGGAGGTGACGTCGTAGGTCACCCCGAGCCGATCGATGTACTTGCGGCCGAGCTCGCCGGTCAGCAGCCGCGAACGCATCGCGTCGCGGAAGTCGGCCGGGGTGTAGATCTGGCCCGCGCTGGCCTTCTCCGGCCCGCCCGCCGCGTTGATCAGCTCGGTGAGCTGCCGCTCGTCCACCCGCAATCCCTCGTCGCGGGTCGCCTGCTCCACCAGGCGCCTGCGGACCAGGTCGGTGGCCAGCCGCCGCCCGAACTCGCCGAGCTGGCCCTGCTGGTCCAGCTGCTGCTTGGCCGCGGGTTCCTTGTCCAGCACGGTGCGGAAGCGGCCCTGCACCTCGTTGACCGGTATCCGCGAGTCGCCGACGAAGGCCGCGGCACCGACGGACGCGGGTCCGTTTCCGCAGCCCGCGAGCAGGATCGCGGCCAGCACCAAGGAACCGAGCAGGCGGGAGCGGGTGATCGCGGAACGCACGGCGGCCACCTTCTCACGAGATCATCCCGGGGTGAAGGCGCACCACCTGGCACGACCCTCGATCGTCCGCTGTGGACGGTCAATGCACGCAGGGCACGCCGTCGGCGGTGATCGGTTTTTCCGGATCGGGAGACTGCGCCGGACGCGGCGCGGCCCGCTGCAACCCGTCGAGCCGCAGGCTCGGCGCACCGGCGAAGTTCTGCGCACCCGGCCCGTCGTAGTCGCTGCCCAGGTACACCTGCACCGAACCGGCGGAAACGGACCCGCTCTCGGCCACCGGCAGCCCCCCGAGCGCCGCCGCGACCTGCTCGCCCGAAGCGCTCTCACCGGGCGCGACCCGCACCACCGACGAGCTCATCGACTTCGCGTTGGCCGTCTCGCCCGAGACGAACCCTTGTCCCGCAAGGTTTTCCTGCACCGAGGCCGCGAGACCGGTGACGCCCGTCGTGTTGTAGACGTGCGCGGTGATCTCCGGCCGTGCGGTGCTCTCCGACGGTTGCGCGGCCTCGGACTGCTCGGCCTCGGACCGCTCGGCCTGCTGCCGGACGAGTCGTTCCTGCGGAGGCAGCAGCAGGTCCGCGACGAACTGCCGCACCTCGGACTCGTCGATGGTCACGTCCTCCTTCCCGGATTCACCGACGAGTTCCACCGGGATGGTCTGGAAATCGATGTCGCCACCGGCGATGCCGCGCATCTGCTGGGCGAAGCTGAGCACGTCCCAGCCCTTGTCCAGCACCACGGACTGCCGCACCGCCGAGACCAGCTCGGACAGCTTCGCCGGATTCGCCAGCGTCCCCGCGGACAGCACCTCCTGCGCCAGCCCGGACATGAACACCTGCTGCCTGCGCACCCGATCCAGGTCGTTGCGCGGAAGTCCGTACCGCTGCCGCACGAACGCGAGCGCGTCACCGCCGGAGACCCGCTGCGGACCCGCGTCGAAGTCCGCACCGGAATCGGGCTCATCGACCGGTTCCAGCAGGCACACCGGAACCCCGCCGACGGCCTTGGTGATGTCGTAGAAGCCGAGCAGGTTCACCTCGGCGTAGTGGTCGATGCTCACCCCGGAGAGGTCTTCCAGGGTCTTGATCAGGAACTTCTGGCCTTCGGCCTTGGACTGCAGTTCGAGCTGCTTCGGGTCGGTGACCCCGCTGGACTGGAGCCGGTGCTCGGCGGCGCCCTTGGCCCGGGCCATCGCGGAGTTGAGCTTGTTCTTCCCGAACCCGTTGCCCAACCGCACCAGCGGTGCGCGCGGGAACGACACGGCGCCGGCGCGCCCGCCACCGTGCGGGATCCGGAGCAGGATCATCGTGTCGGCGAGGTCGCCGCCCCCGTCATCGGTGGTCCGCAGCGTTTTCAGGACTTCGTCCGGCAGCGGGTTGCCATCGGCGTCGGTGCGGCTGTCGTTGCCGATCAGCAGGATGTCGGTGGCGCCGTCCGGCTCGCTGAAGCCGCCGATCACATCGCTACCCGCCAGCCCGCCGTTGAGGCCGCGCAGCGTCGCCCACGCGTAGCCGGTGGTGGCCAGCACCGCGACCGACAGCAGCGCGACCATCGTCCGCGCGAACACCCGGGCAGGTCTGCGCCGCCTCGGCGGCTCGGCCCAGGTGTCGCTGCGTGGCACTGGGCGGCGCACCGTGGTGGCTTCCCCAGGCCGCGAAGGTCCCGGGCGCGGGCTGGGACCCGGACGGGATCCGGGGTGCTGCGGTCCTCGCGAGCGACCTTCCACCGCTGGTCCTTTCGTCCACCGCACGGCGCGCGTCGGTCAGGATGTTCCTGCACATTGACAGACGCCGGACGGCGCACGAGGTTGCCTCGCGGCGATTTTCCCGTTCTCCGAGGGAAAAAATACGGCAGAGTGAACGCGGGCGTCGCAACGAGCTCGGCGGAACGGTCGATCGCCGAGCAGCGCGAACGGCGGATCAGCCCA
>NZ_JAFRFW010000412.1:0-2337 GCF_017434145.1 Saccharopolyspora sp.
CATGCTGCCGGCGGTAGAGCCATAATGGCGGGCGGGCTCCGGGCCGCTGGGATCCGGGTCGATCTCGCCTACGGCGGCAAGGGGCTCAAGGGCGCGATGAAGGCGGCCGACCGGTCCGGGGCGCGGTTCGCGCTGGTGCTCGGCGAGCGGGATCTGGAAGCCGGGTCCGCGCAGCTCAAGGACCTCAGCACGGGTGAACAGCGGGCGGTCGCGCTGGACGATGCGGACAGCGAGGTCGCCGCCGCCGTCGGGAACTCGCGATGAGCGAGGCCGCGGCCGCGGATCACGTGGAGCTGGACCTGCTGGACCGGGCGACGATCCGCAAGCGCACCCGCAACGTCTGCATCGCCGCGCTTGTGGTGGCCGCGGCGTTCGGCGGCATCGTCGGGTTGCTCGCCGGTCCGGCCGGGTTCGGGATCGCCGTGGTGGTCGTCGCGGTCCCGTTGCTGCTGCTGGCCTTCAGCGAGTCCCGCAAGACCGCCTGGATGAGCGGCAGCCGGGTGTCGATGCGGGCCATCGGCACCCGGGTGGTGGATCTGCACGCGGCGAAACGGCTGGACGTGGTCGTCACCGACATGCGCGGGATGCGGACCGTGAGCCTGTTGGCGAGCGGACCGCCGAACGACAAGGCGATCACGGTCGCGTTGGCGATGTACGCGGGGACCGGCGGGCGCGAGCTCGGCGTGTACGCGCTGCGGCGCATCGCCGACACGTTGGCGGCGATCGGGGAGGCGCATGCGCTGGTGCTCTCGGAGCTGCTCGTGGCGCAGTTGCGGTCGGAGGCGCGCGGAGACGGTGCCGCGAACCGGCCGCTGTACCGGCTCGCGTCGATGGCGCCGCAGGGCCGGATGGCGCAGAAGTTGCATCCCGACGCCGTGGCCCGCTTCGTTACGACCCTCGACTGACCGTCTTCGCCCGCGCCGACACGCGCGCGCACCCGCGCGAGGAACCGGTTCCGAACGGAGTGAACGGACCGCTGGTCCCACTAGATTGGGCGAGCAGGCCGTTCACTCCGGAGATCTTGGCTCTGTTGGGCGACGTGCGGGATTCTCGGCAGCGCGCGTGTGTCTTGAGTGGACGGAATCTCGGTGGTCCAGCGGTTCGTCCGCTCGGGCTGGGCGGCGCGTTGTGCGGGTGGCGCCGGTCGAGGCCGCCTCGCCGACCCGGTCGGCGGCACGGGCCGTCGTGGGCGCGCCGGGTTCGTGCGCGGCGACCAGCGCCGCGATCAACGTGGTGATCGGCACCGCCGCGATCAGGCCGATGCTGCCGACCAGTGTGCGCACCACTTCCTGCGCCACCGCCTGCGAACTCACGATCTCGGCGAAGCTGCGCCCGGACAGCGAATACGCCAGCAGCAGCGGCAGCGACGCACCCGCGTAAGCGAGCACGAGCGTGTTCACCGCGGAGGCCACGTGATCGCGGCCGATGCGCAGTCCTGCGGTGTACAGGCTGCGCCAGCCCATCGCCGGATTCGCCCGCCGCAACTCGTAGACGGCACTGGTCTGCGTGACGGTCACGTCGTCGAGCACGCCGAGCGCGCCGATCACGATGCCCGCCAGCAGCAGTCCGCGCGCGTCGATCGGGGCGCCGAGCGCGCCGATGAGGCTCGAGGTGTTCTCGTCCAGCCCGGTCAGCCTCGTGGTCGCGGAGAACAGGGCGCTGAGTCCGCCGATCAGCGCCAGGCTCACCAGCGTCCCCAGCACCGCGGTGGAGGTCCGCGCGGAGAACCCGTGCGTCAGGTACAGCACCACGAACATGATCAGCCCGGCGCCGACCACCGCGACCAGCAGCGGGTCCTGCCCGGCCAGGATCGCCGGGAGCACGAAACCGACCAGCACCACAAAGCTCAACGCCAGCGCGCCCAGCGCGGCGAGCCCCTGCCAACGTCCGAGCACCAGCACCGCCGCGGCGAACACGCCCGCGAGCACCAGCAGCGGGCTGCCGCGCTGGAAGTCGACGACCTGGTAGGACGACTCGTCCTCGGGACTCGCACCGGCGTAGGAGAGCACCACCGCGTCGCCGACGGCGAACCGCGGTGTGCCCGGGTCGGTCGGCATGGTCTGTTCGATGACGCGGCCGGGCATCGGGCCGTCCTGCATCTTGACCCGCAGCCGCACGCAGCCGCCGCCTTGATCACCCGCGCTGCATCCGCTCGCGCCTGCCGAGACCACCTCGGCGTTCACCGGGTATTCGCCGAGGCCCAGGTCGGAGCCGGTGCGCTGCTGGTGCCCGAAGGGGAACAGCACGACGGCGCCGATGATCGCGGCGAGCGCGAAGGGCACGAGCGCGATCGCGAGCACCCGTTTGACCGTGCGCGAAGCGGGCGGAGCGTCGTGG
>NZ_JAFRFW010000413.1:0-2371 GCF_017434145.1 Saccharopolyspora sp.
CGGGCCACCCGCACCAGGGGCGCGCGCAGCGACAGCACATCGGTGTCCACGAGGACTTCCGCTTCCGGCGGCGTATTGAGCTTCCACTGGTTCTGCTCCATCAGGAAGCATGTTGATCCGCCCGAATGGCCCTAGACAAGATCCACCACTCGAAGGTGTGGACATGGGAAAAGATCGCAACGACTTCGGCGTCCCACTGCCCGCCTTGGAACCCGGGGTTTGCCGCGGGGTTCGCTTTTTCGAGCGGTGCAGCCGCTTTCGCCGCCCGAACAGTCGGCGCCGCGACGTCTCAGGCGTCGGTGGATGCTCGCGGGACGGACGTGATCAGCTCGCGGAGGCCCTCGGCGTCCAGCAGGTCCGCGGGCCGCAGCGTCCGGTCGTGCCGCACGTAGTGGAACGCGGCGCGAACTTCTTCCAGCGGTGCGCCGGAAAGCGACGACCAGGCGAGCCGGTACGCGGCGAGCTGCACGGCCAGCGCGGGCAGCCGGTCGTCGTCCGGCACGCCGCCGGTCTTCCAGTCCAGCACGGTCCAGCCGCCGTCCGGGTCGGCGAACACGGCGTCCATCCGCCCGCGCACGACGACGCCTTCCACCTGGGTCTCGAACGGCACCTCCACCTTGTGCGGGGTGCGTCCGGCCCACGATCCGCTGCGGAACGCGGCCTTGAGCTGTTCGAGGTCGTCCTGCGGAGAGGCCGTTTCGTCGCCCGCGCCGGGAAGTTCGTCCACGTCGATCAGCGCGCTGCTGCCGAACCGGTGCTCCAGCCACTCGTGGAACGCGGTGCCGCGCCGCGCCATCGGGTTCGGCGGCAGCGGCAGCGGGCGGCGCAGCTTGCGGGCGAGGGTTTCCGGGTCGTCGGCGAGTTCGACTAGGCGGCTCACCGACAGGTTGCCGGGTAGCGCCACCTGGTCGCGGCGCCGCGCGGCGGCTTCGCGTTCGGCCAGCAGGACGTCGACGTCGCGCGCCCAGTTGAGCTCGTCTTCCGGGATCTCTTCGCCCGGGATGTCTTCGCCCGGACTGTGTTCGTCCAGGGCTTGCCCGTCCAGGGCTTGCCCGTCCAGGGCTTGCCCGTCCAGGCCCTGTCCGTCCGGGCCCTGTTCGTCCGGGCTGTGTCCGTCGGAGGCTTGTCCGTCCGGGATGCCCGATGCTTCGGGCAGGTCCTCTTCGCGCGGCACTTCTTCCGCGGCCCCGGGTTCCGCGGCAGGCACGCTTTCATCCACAGTGGAATCCGAAGCCGCGGCGGCCATCGCAGCGCGGACCATGTCGGCACCCGCGGACACGGCACTTCGCCGAGCACCCAGCGGATCCGCGGGCCATTCGACCGAACGCACCGTCTCGGCCAGCGGATTCTCCGCGTCCTCTGGCGGTTCGTCGGCCCATTGCGCGAGTTCGCCGACGTCGGACCCGCGCAACACGTGCGCGAGTTCGGTGAAGAAGTCCGACGGTCCCTTCGGCTTCTTCGCGCCTTCGGCCCACCAGTGCGCGGAAAGCAGCAGCACCCGCTCCGAGCGGGTCAACGCCACGTAGAACAGCCGCCGCTCCTCGGTGAGGCGGCGGTCCTCGAACTCGCCGTCGTGCCGCTTGAGCTCGTCGAGGATCTCCTTGCGGTCCATTCCGGACAGACGATCCAGGTTCAGCGCGGGCAGATCCTGCGCGTCACCGCGCAACTGCGACGGCAGCTCGGTCACCGACGTCAGCCACGACGCCGAATGCCTGCGCCCCGGGAAGACCTGGTGCACCAGGTGCGGCACCGCGACGATCTCCCACTCCAGGCCCTTCGCGGCGTGCGTGGTCAACACCTGCACGCGGTCCTCGGCTACCTCGACCTCGCCCGGTTCGAGCCCGTCCTCGGCGCGTTCGGCGGCGGCGAGGTAGTCCAGCAGCGCGGGCAGCGTCGCGGAAGGACTGGCGGTGGCGAATTCGGTGACCACGTCGGCGAACGCGTCCAGGTGGATGCGCCCGGAACCGTCCGGGCGGGCCAGCGCCTCGATGTCCAGCAGCAGGGTGCGCTCCACATCGGCGACCAGCTCCGGCAGCGGCTGTTCGAGGCGGCGGCGCAGCGCCACGAGTTCCTTGCCCAGCCGGCGGATCCGCTCGTAGCCGGCCGCGGAGTAGTTCTCGGGGCCGCCGGGATCGTCCAGCGCGTCCACCAGGCCCGCCTGCTCGGACTGCTCGCCGGGCAGCGCGCCGCTGACGACCTCGGACGGGTCGTCAGCTTCGGCCGCCTGCGCGCCCGGTCCGAGGCTGCGCGCCCGGTCCCACAGCGCGGCGATGTCCGCCGCGCCCAGCCGCCACCGGGCGCCGGTGAGCAGCCGCATCGCCGCGGTGCCCGCCAGCGGGTCCACCAGCATGCGCAGCGCGCTGACCAGGTC
>NZ_JAFRFW010000414.1:0-3682 GCF_017434145.1 Saccharopolyspora sp.
GATCGAACAGGACGCGCTGGAGCACGGTCTGTACGCCGCCGCCTGGCCCGGCCGCTTTGAGCTTTGCTGCGACGAGCCGCCCTTTATCGTGGACGACGTGCTGGCCACCGGCGGTACGCTCAACGCGGCCTGCGAGCTGCTGCGCCGGGCGGGCGCGGAGGTGGCGGGCTCGGCGGTCGTGCTGGAGGTGACGGCGCTGCTCGGCCGCGCACGGCTCGACGGTGCCGGGGTGCACGCGCTGCTGGCCGTGTGACCGGCGGGACTGGGCTGATCGGTCCCGGTGAAGTCCGGGCGACGGTTCGCAGCCGAGAGTGACCGTTCGGCGGTTCGGGGGATGCCCTGGGAAGGTCCGTAGCCCGAACGGCGTTATTCTCGATGTCCGGGTCGTGACCGCCTCAAGATCCGGGTGCACGTTGTCCCCTCCATGCCCGGGAGCGCGCGGTGAGCCAAGACGTCGAGTCTCCTGCCCCTGCGGCCGAGCAGGCCCGCCCTGCCTCGGCCACTCGCAGAGTGCGCGCTCGCTTGGCCAGACGGATCACGGCGCAGCGCGCGGCGGAGGTAAAGCAGGTGCTGGAACCGCTGGCTGCGGTGCACCGCGAACTGCACCCGCAGGCGGACCTGGCGCTGCTGCAGCGCGCCTACGACATCGCCGAGGACAAGCACAGCGAGCAGCGCCGGAAGTCCGGCGACCCGTACATCACGCATCCGCTGGCGGTCGCGACCATCCTCGGTGAGCTGGGCATGGACACCACCACGCTGGTCGCGGCGCTGCTGCACGACACCGTGGAGGACACCGACTACTCGGTGGAGCGGCTCAGCGCGGACTTCGGCGACGAGGTGGCGCACCTGGTCGACGGCGTGACCAAGCTGGACAAGGTCAAGCTCGGCGCGGCCGCGGAAGCCGAGACCATCCGCAAGATGATCATCGCGATGGCCCGGGACCCGCGGGTGCTGGTGATCAAGCTGGCGGACCGGCTGCACAACATGCGCACGATGCGCTTCCTGCCGCCGGAGAAGCAGGCCCGCAAGGCGCGGGAGACGCTGGAAGTGCTGGCTCCGCTGGCGCACCGGCTGGGCATGGCCACGATCAAGTGGGAGCTGGAGGACCTGGCGTTCGCCATTCTGCAGCCGAAGAAGTACGACGAGATCGTGCGCCTGGTCGCCAACCGCGCGCCGTCCAGGGACACCTACCTGCGCACCGTGACCGACGAGCTCTCCGGCCAGCTCGACGCAGCGCGGCTGGCCGCGAAGGTCGAGGGGCGGCCGAAGCACTACTACTCGATCCACCAGAAGATGATCGTGCGGGGCCGCGACTTCGACGACATCCACGACCTGGTGGGCGTGCGGATCCTGGTGGACGAGGTGCGCGACTGCTACGCGGCGATGGGCGTGGTGCACGCGCTGTGGCAGCCGATGCCCGGCCGCTTCAAGGACTACATCGCCCAGCCCCGCTTCGGGGTGTACCAGTCGCTGCACACCACGGTGATCGGCCCGGAGGGCAAGCCGCTGGAAGTGCAGATCCGCACCCGCGAGATGCACCGCACCGCCGAGTACGGGATCGCCGCGCACTGGCGCTACAAGGAGACCAAGGGCCGCAACGGCACCGGCGTGCAGGGCGCCGTCGAGGTCGACGAGATGGCCTGGATGCGCCAGCTGCTGGACTGGCAGCGGGAGGCCGCCGACCCGGGCGAGTTCCTGGAGTCGCTGCGCTACGACCTCGCCACCCGCGAGATCTTCGTGTTCACGCCGAAGGGCGACGTGATCACGTTGCCGTCCGGGTCGACCCCGGTGGACTTCGCCTACACCGTGCACACCGAGGTCGGGCACCGCTGCATCGGTTCGCGGGTCAACGGCAGGCTGGTGGCGCTGGAGCGCAAGCTGGAGAACGGCGAGGTCGTCGAGATCTTCACCTCCAAGGCGGAGGGGTCCGGCCCGAGCCGGGACTGGCTGTCGTTCGTCGCGTCGCCGCGCGCCAAGACCAAGATCAAGCAGTGGTTCGCGAAGGAGCGCCGCGAGGAGGCCATCGAGTCCGGCAAGGACGCGATCGCCAAGGAGATCCGCCGTCTCGGCCTCCCGGTGCAGCGGCTGGTCACCGCCGACTCGATCGCCGCGGTCGCGCGCGAGCTGCACTACGTGGACGTCACCGCGCTCTACGCCGCGGTGGGCGAGCGGCAGCTTTCCGCGCACCACCTGGTGCAGCGGCTGGTCGCCTCGCTCGGCGGCGTGGAGCAGGCCGAGGACGAGATCGCCGAACGCTCCACCCCGTCCACCCTGCAGCAGCGCCGCCGCAGCACCGGCGACTCCGGTGTGGTCGTGAAGGACGCTGGCGATGTGTGGTCGAAGCTGGCGCGCTGCTGCACGCCGGTGCCCGGTGACGAGATCCTCGGCTTCGTCACCCGCGGCGGCGGGGTCAGCGTGCACCGCACCGACTGCACCAACGCCGACGACCTGCGCAAATCGCCGGAGCGGCTGGTCGAGGTGTACTGGGCGCCGTCGTCCTCGTCGGTGTTCCTGGTCGCGATCCAGGTGGAGGCGCTGGATCGGCACCGGCTGCTTTCCGACGTCACGAAGGTGCTCGCGGACGAGCGGGTGAACATCCTTTCCGCCTCGGTGACCACGTCCAAGGACCGGGTGGCGGTCAGCCGCTTCTCGTTCGAGATGGGCGATCCGAAGCACCTCGGGCACGTGCTCAAGGCGGTGCGCAACATCGAGGGCGTCTACGACGTCTATCGGGTCACTTCGGCGACCTGAGCGGGCTAAGCAGCGCGCGGGGCCGCACAGCAAGACGGGCCGCGCTGGTTCGGCGCGGCCCGTCGTCGTTGCAGGTGCGGCAGGCGACCGCGGCGTCCTCGATGCGCACGGGCAGCTTCGGCTTGCCGTCGCCGGTGCCGCTTTCGTCACCGGCGCCCGCGACCTTGTCCACGGTCTGCAGACCGGGCTCGCCGACCGTGCCGAACGCGGTGTACTTCGGTGGCAGTTGTGAATCGCCGTAGACGACGAAGAACTGGCTGCCGTTGGTGTCCGGACCGGAGTTGGCCATCGCCAGCGTGCCGCGCGGGTACTTGGTGTCCGGACCGACCTCGTCCGGGAAGGAGTAGCCGGGGCCGCCGCTGCCAGTACCGCTCGGGTCGCCGCATTGCAGCACCTTCAAGCCCGCGGTGTTGGTCAGCCGGTGGCAGTCGGTGTTGTCGAAGTAGTCCGACTTGGCCAGGTGCGCGAAGTTGTTCGCCGCGCACGGGGCCTTCCCGTAGTCCAGCGTCACCGGGATCTCGCCCTGGCTGGTCTGCAGCGTCACGGCCTGCGTCTTCGGCGCGTCCGGCCCGGGCGGCTGCGGCGGCTGCACCGGTTTGGCCGGTGGCTCGCCGTTCGGGGTGTAAGCGCACGCCTTGTCCGCGGCAGGTGCCTGCTGCGGCGCGGGCGAGGCGGCGGGCTGCTCACCGCTGCCGCCGGTGAAGTAGAAGACGCCTGCGACCGCCAGGACGACCACGACCACGGTTGCACCGATGGCGATCACCCGGCGGCGTTTGGCCTGCTCGGCTCGCCGCGCCAGCTGGCGCTCGAGCTTGCGTTTGGCCGTCTGGCGCCGTTGCTCGTTGCTGGGCACCTGCTCCCTCCCAGGGGTCCGAAGAGATCGGGACGAGCCTGAGTTTATGGGGCGCCCGGTTCGCCGGATCGAGCAGAC
>NZ_JAFRFW010000415.1:0-10887 GCF_017434145.1 Saccharopolyspora sp.
ACACGCCGCCATCCTCTGCCGGCGTCCTCGGCGATCGCGTAGGAGCCCAGCAGCACGGCGCCCAACGCCGGGTCGCCGTCCTGCGGCAGGTAGTACGTCTGGCGCAGCCGCCCGCCGGTCGCGGACGCGCCGCCCGAGATCGCGGCGCGTTTCCAGAAGGGCTCCCGGCAGTGCAGTGCGATCTTCGTGGCCGCCGCGTACTCGACGCTGCGGATCACCTCCCGCTTGTCGTCGTCCAAGCCCGCCAGCTGCAGCTCGCGCAGCACCGAGAACGGCAGCGTGCACACCGCGACCGGATATCTCGAGAGCACGTCGACGCCCCGGTGCCGCAGCCCGACGAGCACCTGGTCGCCGCGGACGTGCAAGCTCACGACCTCCCGGTCCAGCAGGACCGGGCCGCGGAGCCGGGCGGCCAGCCGGTCGGTGATCCGGCCCATCCCGCCCGCCAGGTACCGCAGCCGGGTTCCGGTCTCCAGCAGCAGGTCGTCGATGAACCCGGCCAGCCGGACGCCGCACGCCTCGCGCAGTTGCGGATGGGTGTCGAAGGCGCCGACCAGGTCGAACCGGTCGGCCGGCCCGTGCACGTACGACGACAGGTCGACGCGGTCGGCTGCGCGCAGCATCGGGGTGATCTCCGCGGCCAGGCCCGTGCGCAGCGCACGCGGGCCCACCGCCCGGGCGAGCGCGGCCAGCCAGGCGCAGAACAGCACGGTGTCCCGCCGAAAGGAATCCACCGGGACCGCGCACCGCAGGTCCTCGACCACCGGCCCGGCCGCGTCCCGCACCCGGACGAAGCCGCGGCCGGTCGCCAGGTAGTTGTTCGGGTCGCTCAGGATCGTGCGGAACGGGCGCAGCGCGGGCGTGAGGCCGAGTTCGTCCACGTAGCGCATGGTCAGCGCGTGACCGGTCGGAATGCGCATCGCGCCCAAATCCGCGTAAGGGGCGTTGTCGGCGGAGCCGAACCGGTGGGTGAACACGCGTCCGCCGATGCGGCCGCTGCCCTCCAGCACGATGACCGAATGCCCCAGCCTTTCCAATTCGTGCGCCGCCACCAGTCCCGCGATCCCGGCGCCGAGAATCGCCACGGCGGGCGGTTCCGCCGCCACGTGAGATCTTCCCCCGGCTGTTCGCACAAAACGGATTATGTCGCAGTTCGCCGGTTCGCCCATCCATGATCACCCGGAAGGGCGATCGGCAGCGGAAACATTTCGCCGCGTTTTTTCAAATCGCGGGGAAAGCGCAAAAGCGCCGCGTCCTCAGCGGCGCACCGCGCTCACGAACCAGGCAGGCGCGGAAATCCTTCCCCGGTCGTCGACCGCCGCCCTGCCCGGGTCGATGCCGACCCCTTTCCGCGCGAACAGGGCGATGTCCGCCTCGGTGAGCGCGTCCCGGATCAGCGCGGTGGAAATCTGCGCGGTGCGCACTTCCAGAACTTCCCAGCGAGCGTCCAAGGTGGCCCGGATGCTCTGCTCGCCGACGCCCATCGGATGCCGCACGGCCGCGTCCTCGCCCGCCACCGCCCAGCACAGCAGGTGCAGTCGCGCGCCCGGTTCGGTGACCTCGTGCAAGGCGGCGGCGTATCGGTGCTGCTGCTGCGCACCGAGGCAGTGGTACAACGCGCTGTCCACGACGGTGCCGAAGCGGCGCCCGCTGAGCTCGCCGAGCCGAGTGGCGTCCGCCTGCACGAACTCGACCTGGGCGGCGCATTCGCGGGCCCGCGCGCGGGCGCGGTCCAGAGCTGTCGGCGAGCAGTCGAACGCGGTCACCCGGTAGCCACGACCGGCCAGGAAGATCGCGTTCTCGCCGAGCCCGCAGCCGGCGTCGAGGACATCGCCGGAGAACGCGGTCCGGTCGGCCAGCTCCACCAGGGCGGGCTGCGGTTCGCCGATGTCCCAGGGGGCCACCGGGAAGGTCAGATCGGTTCCCGCCAGAAAGCGCTGCCCCTGGTAGCAGGCTTCGAAATCGACGTTCTCCTTGACGAATTCGGGCGCGCCGGACTGTTCTGCCACGATGACCTCCTCGTCCGAACCGGCCTCCGTGCCGCACGCCGGTTTCGGCGCGATCTTCCTCCTGGGGGTTCGGGTTCGCAATAGGCGCGGCGTCCGGAACATTTCGGCTGGATTTTTCATGTCGCGATCAAAATTTCGGCAGGGCTGGTTTTCTCGCGCCACCATCGAGCGGTATCGCGGGCAACCGCGACCACCAGGCGAAATCGCGGACTACTTTGGTGCTCGCCAGATATGTGCGACCCGCGAGCCGGTGCCCGGGCTGTGCAATGCAGCCACACCTGCCGGTCGTGCGGCAGGGCCGAAGAAGGGGCGAGGCGATGGCCGAATCCACCGGAACGAATGAACCCGGCGCTTGGGAGTCCTATTGGCAGCTGGCCGGGACCAGCCCGGACCTGCCGGTGCCGTGGCACTTCGGCACCGCCGAGGACATGGCCCCCTACCTGCCGATGCTGCTCGCGGGGTTCGACTCCCGGCTGCCGCTGGTCGACGCCGGTTGCGGGAACGGCGGGTTGACCGAGCACTTCGCCGAGCACTTCGAGACCGTGCTCGGCACCGACGTCGCCGCCGCGGCGCTGGAGAAGGCGCACACCGGGAACGGGAACACCTGGATCGGGCGCACCAGGATCGGGCGCACGGGGAACGGGCACACCGGGGTCCGCTACGAACAGCTCGACAGCACCGACTTGGCCGCGGTCCGGGCGCTGCACGAGCGCATCGGCGACGCGAACGTGCACCTGCGCGGCGTGCTGCACGCGATGGCAGCGGAGCAGTGGCCGAACGCGTTGGCCGGCCTCGCCGTGCTGACCGGGCAGCGCGGGCGGGTCTTCGACGTCGAGCTCTCCGAACGCTTCACCGAGTCCCTCGCCGAGTTGGCGGAGTGCTTCGGCGAGTGGCCCGAAGCGATCCGGGAGGCGGCGACGACGGGCCTGTGGCCCGCCGAGCTCCCCGCTCAAGGGCTCACCGGGCTGTACCGGCGGCACGGGTGGCTGGTGCTGGAGACCGGGGAACTGGCGCTGTCCTCCCGCATCCGGTTGCCCGACGGAACCTTCCTGCACTTGCCCTTCGAGTACGCGCTCGTGCGCCGGCACGCCTGAACCATCCGGCCGCTCGGCCCAGAGCGGTCCGTCCGGTCCGATGTGCCGTCCGCACGGCGTCGCTGCGCCGGGTCAGCGGTTCGCCGCTCACTTCGTCGGCAGCGGCGGGAAGGACCGAGCGACATCTCCCGTTGCGCGGAAGGCCGACGGCGCCCGGAAATCCGCCAGCGCAGCGAAGGTCGACGGGCCCCGAGAGTCGATGAGCCCCGAAAGCCGACGGCCCCGAAGACGGATGGGCCCCGAAGGATCAGATGCGGTTCTGCAAGGCATCCGCGGCCGCCAACAGGTCGGCGGCCCAGCGGGCGCCCGGTCGGCGGCCCATGCGGTCGATCGGGCCGGAAACGCTGATGGCCGCCACCACCGTGCCCTGCGAATCGCGGACCGGGGCCGAGACGCTGGCCACACCCGACTCGCGTTCGGCGACGCTTTGCGCCCAGCCGCGGCGGCGGACCTCCAGCAGCGTGCGCTCGCCGAAGACGGCCTCGGCCAGCACCGCTCGCTGGGTGGCCGGAACGGCGCACGCCGCAAGGACTGTCGCGCCCGAGCCCGCCATCATCGACACCGTCGAGCCGACCGGGACCGTGTCCCGCAGCCCGCTCGGCGGTTCCGCCGAAGCGATGCACAGCCGCTGCAAACCGTCCCTGCGGTAGAGCTGGACGCTTTCCCCGGTGACTTCCCGCAGTTTGGGCAGCACCGTGGACGACGCCTCCAGCAGCGGATCCACCGCGCCACCGGCCAATTCCGCCAGCGACGCACCCGGGCGCCACCGGCCGTCCGAGCCGCGGCGCAGCATCCGGTGCACCTCCAGGCCGACCGCCAACCGGTGCGCGGTCGCCCGCGGCAGACCCGTGCGGCTGCACAACTCCGTGAGGCCGCAAGGTTCTTCGGCCACGGCCTGCAACACGGCCACTGCCTTGTCCAACACTCCGATGCCGCTATGCTGTCCCACGTACCGATACTAACTTCTCGTCATCTGAGAAGTCCACTTCTTGGGACAGTGCCGCTGCGCAGGGTCTGCTTGCCCGCTGGGCAGCGGTGCGACCACCACCTTTCGATCGGGAGGAGCGATGGGCAACACGCTCGCGGAGAAGGTCTGGGACGGCCACATCGTGCGCCGAGGCGAGGGCTACGAGCCCGACCTGCTCTACATCGACCTCCACCTCGTGCACGAAGTCACCAGCCCCCAGGCGTTCGAGGGGCTGCGGCTGGCGGACCGGCCGGTCCGGCGACCCGACCTGACGATCGCGACCGAAGACCACAACGTGCCCACCACCGGCACCGAGCTGCCGATCGCCGATCCGGTCTCGCGCACGCAGGTGGACACCTTGCGGCGCAACTGCGAGGAATTCGGCGTCCGCCTGCACCCCATGGGCGACGCCGAGCAGGGCATCGTGCACGTGGTGGGGCCGCAGCTCGGGCTCACCCAGCCCGGCACGACGGTGGTGTGCGGCGACAGCCACACCTCCACGCACGGCGCGTTCGGCGCGCTGGCGTTCGGCATCGGCACCTCCGAGGTGGAGCACGTGCTGGCCACCCAGACGCTGCCGCTGCGCCCGTTCAAGACCATGGCGATCAACGTCGAAGGCACGCTGCGGCCCGGTGTCACGAGCAAGGACATCATCCTCGCGGTCATCGCCAAGATCGGCACCGGCGGCGGGCAGGGCTACGTCCTGGAGTACCGCGGCGAAGCCATCCGCCAGCTGTCCATGGAAGCCCGCATGACGATCTGCAACATGTCCATCGAAGCGGGCGCGCGGGCCGGGATGATCGCGCCGGACGAGACGACCTTCGAGTACCTGCGGGGCCGTCCGCACGCGCCGCAGGGCGCCGACTGGGACGCGGCCGTGGCGTACTGGAAGACGCTGCGCACCGACGAAGATGCCGAGTTCGACGCGGAAGTCACCCTGGACGCCGACGAACTCACGCCGTTCGTCACGTGGGGCACCAACCCGGGCCAAGGGCTGCCGCTGGGCGAGCGGATTCCGGATCCCGAGGCCATCGCCGAGGATTCCGAGCGCTACGCGGTCGAAAAGGCGTTGGCCTACATGGGCCTGCAGGGCGGCACTCCGCTGCGTGAGGTCGTCGTGGACACCGTCTTCCTCGGTTCCTGCACCAACGGCCGCATCGAGGACTTGCGGGCCGCAGCGGCCATCCTGGACGGGCGCAAGGTGTCCTCGGACGTGCGGATGATGGTGGTGCCCGGCTCGATGAAGGTCCGGCAGCAGGCCGAATCCGAAGGGCTCAACGAGGTCTTCACCGCCGCGGGGGCGGAATGGCGCTCGGCGGGCTGCTCGATGTGCCTCGGCATGAACCCCGACCAGCTGGCCCCCGGCGAGCGCAGTGCCTCCACGTCCAACCGCAACTTCGAGGGCAGGCAGGGCAAAGGCGGCCGCACCCACTTGGTCTCGCCGCTGGTCGCCGCGGCGACCGCGGTGCGCGGCACGCTGTCCTCCCCGGAAGACCTCGACTGACCGCCCGCGCAACAGGAGGAACCAACGATGGAACCGTTCACCACGCACACCGGTGTCGGCGTCCCGCTGCGCCGGTCCAACGTGGACACCGACCAGATCATCCCCGCCGTGTACCTCAAGCGGGTCGCGCGCACCGGGTTCGAGGACGCGCTGTTCGCCGCATGGCGCGGCGACGAGACCTTCGTGCTCAACAACGAGGTGTTCCGCAACGGCAGCGTTCTGGTCGCAGGCCCCGACTTCGGCACCGGATCGTCCCGCGAGCACGCGGTGTGGGCGTTGAAGGACTACGGCTTCCGGGTGGTCATCTCTTCCCGGTTCGCGGACATCTTCCGCGGCAACGCGGGCAAACAGGGCCTGCTGGCCGCCGAATGCGAGCAGTCCGATGTGGAACTGCTGTGGAAGCTGCTGGAGAACGAGCCGGGCACCGAAGTCACCGTGGACCTGCAAGAGCGCACGGTGCAGGCGAAAGACCTCACCGTCGGGTTCTCGCTCGACGACTACACCCGCTGGCGGCTGCTGGAAGGTCTCGACGACATCGGCCTGACGATGCGCCACGCCGAGACGATCGACACGTACGAGCAGCACCGCCCGGCGTTCAAACCGGCCACACTGCCCGCTCGCGAAGGCTGATCGGGAACCCGCCGGAGAACGCATTTCTCCCTGCTGTGCGGGAAAAACAATGTTTCCCGGCGGTCGCCGGGACGGCGTCGCGAAGCGCGGCGAGCAACGCCCAGGACAGCCGAAAGTCCCACGCCCCAACGAAAAAATGAGGCGTGGCGAATGGCATTCGGCTGTTCTGGGCTTTACCGTGGGCTTTGAGTCGGCCCGACGGGGCCGTTGTTGTCCTGGGAGGGACTGAAGTGAACAAGGCCCAACTCATCGAGGCACTGGCCGAACGCCTCGGCGACAAGAAGACCGCCAGCCAGGCGGTGGAAGGCGTCGTGGACCTCATCGTCCGCAACGTCAACAAGGGCGAGAAGGTCAACATCACCGGATTCGGCGTCTTCGAGAAGCGCGCCCGTGCCGCGCGCACCGCGCGCAACCCGCGCACCGGTGAGGCCGTGAAGGTCAAGAAGACCAACGTTCCGGCGTTCCGCGCAGGCACCCAGTTCAAGGAAGTCGTCGGCGGCAGCCGCAAACTGCCCCGCGCCACCGCGACGAAGTCCGCCGGAACCCGCAGCACCGCCACCAAGACCGCGGGCACCGGCCGCAGCACGGCCAAGTCCACCGGTACGGCGGCCAAGTCCACCGGCACCGCTGCCAAGTCCACCGGCACCGCCGGCAAGGCCACCGCGACCAAGACCGCGGGCTCGCGCAGCACCGCCGCCAAGTCGGCGACCACCACCAAGGCGGCGCCGAAGAAGGCCGCCACCACCCGGTCCAGCGCCAAGACCGGCGCCACGACCAAGGCGACCACGAGCAAGGCGGCGACCACCGGCAAGTCGACCGGCAAGTCGACGGCGAGCAAGGCCGCGACGACCGGCAAGGCTGCGAGCACGAGCAAGGCGACCACGACCAAGGCGACCACGACCAAGGCGACCGCGAGCAAGGCGGCGCCGAAGAGCACCACCGGCAAGGCGAGCACTGCCAAGGCGAGCACCGGCAGCAAGTCCACCGGCACCAAGTCCGCGGCGAAGTCCACCAAATCGACCGCTTCGGCGGCGAAGACCTCGGCCGCGAAGACCTCCACCGCCAAGACGAGCACGGCGCGCAAGACCACCAAGAAGTGAACGCTCGCCACCTGAGCGAGCCGAACTTCCCAGGTGGGCCAGAGTGGTCACGTGCACTGCACGGCGTCATCCGCCTGCACCGCACGGGAGTGATCCGCGTGCACCGCACGGGAATCCTTCGCGTGCACCGCACGGGAGTCTTTCGCGTGCACCGCACGGGAGTCTTTCGCGTGCACCGCACGGCACCACTCGCAGCCGCGCGCGGCTGCGGAGGCGGAACCGGTCAGCGGCAGCGGAAACGGTGCCGCCGAAGTTGGTCCACGCGCTCCGCGTTGTTCATCCGATGATCCCGGCGCGATCCGATCGCGCCGGGATCATCGCCGTTTTCCACCGGGTTCGCGCGGCATCGGCGACGCGATGCGCCGCGGCCTGCTCCGAAGAGCCGCCGGGAACCCGGAAAAAGCCCGAGCCGCCGCTACCGGACCGCTGCGCAAAGCATTTCCCCGCTCAACCCCTCGGGTCGGGGAGGTAATCCGCGGCCACCAGCCGCAGCAGCGGCCCGGAACCGTTGCCGGAATTCGCATCCGGGCAGAACCGCAACGTCCACACGCTGCCTTTGCTGCTGAGCACCTCGTCCGGGCGCAGGCCCGCGGATTCGGTCAACCGCCCGACCAGATCCGGGATGACACCGCCCTGGCTGCACACCACCGAAGTGCCGGAACCGCCCGCGATGCGCAGCAGCCTGCGCACCGCCGCGGCGGGATCGGCCTGGTACTGCTCTTCGGTCAGCAGCGGCTCCTCGGCGACGGCGATGCCGAGGTCGTCGGCCACCGGCTGCACCGTCTGCGTGCAGCGCACCCGCGGCGCCGAGTAGACCCGCTGCGGGCCGAACAGCGGCAGCAAGGTGTGCAAGGCGTCCCGCTGGCGCAGCCCGGCCGCGGACAGCGGGCGCTGCGTGTCGTCGCCGGTGAATTCCGAACGCTTGCCCGCTTTGGCGTGCCGGACCAGCAGCAGCGTCCGCGATTCCAGCGGCAGCGCGTCGAAGGCGTCCAGCACGTGCCCGTCGTGCGGGTAGGTCAGCAGTTCCCGTGCGGCCGCGGTGCTCAGCCAGCGCAGCTCGTCGACTTCCTCGTTCACCGCGAACAGGCCCTGCCCGGCGCGGGCGGCGAAGTAGTCCACCCGCTTGCCGGTGTACCCGCCCGGAGCGGGTACCGAATAGCGGATCTGCGCGAGTTCGCCGGAGAGCACGCAACCGAACCCGGTTTCCTCCAGCACTTCCCGCGCGGCCGCGTGCGCGGGCGTCTCGCCGGGATCCAGCTTGCCCTTCGGCAGCGTCCAGTCGTCGTAGCGCGGGCGGTGCACCAGCGCGATCCGCGGAGTCCCGTCGTCGTCCGGGCGCCACAGCACCGCACCGGCGGCGCGGACCGTCACCGAATCGCTCGCGCTGGTCGCGTGCTCCGGTTCTTCCTGCGTCGTCATGAAACCTGTGCCCCGTGCCTGCGCAACATCTCGGTCTGGTGGTCGCGGACCTGCGCCCCGCTGCGCGGCGAAGCCTCCCAGTCCCCCTTGGAATTGAGCACCCAGCAGCGCGTCTGCGGGTGCAGCGCCGAATCCAGCAGCTCGTCGAGCTGCTCGGTCAGCTTCGGGTCCACCACGCGCACCTGCGCCTCGATCCGGCGGTCCAGGTTGCGGTGCATCATGTCCGCGCTGCCGATCCAGCGCTCGTCGATGCCCGCGAAGTGGAACACCCGGGAATGCTCCAGGAAACGGCCCAGGATGGAGCGGACCTCGATGTTCTCGCTCAGGCCGGGAACCCCTGCCTGCAGCGCGCAGATGCCGCGCACCACGATCCGGATCGGCACGCCCGCCAGCGAAGCGCGGTAGAGCGTGTCGATGATCTGCTCGTCGACCAGCGAATTGACCTTCATCCGGATGCCGCAGGGCAATCCGGCGCGGGCGCGTTCGGCCTCGGCCTCGATGCGTTCCACGATCCCGGAGCGGATGCCCTGCGGGGACACCAGGACGCGGCGGTAGGTGCCGTGCCGGGCGTAGCCGGTGAGCACGTTGAACAGGTCCGTCAGGTCCGCGCCGACCGCCGGCTCCGCGGTCAGCAGCCCCAGGTCCTCGTAGGTGCGCGCGGTCTTCGGGTTGTAGTTGCCGGTGCCCAGGTGGCAGTAGCGGCGGATCGTCGAACCTTCCTGCCGCACCACCAGCGCGGTCTTGCAGTGCGTTTTCAGCCCGACCAGGCCGTAGACCACGTGCACCCCGGAACGTTCCAGGGTGCGCGCCCACTGGATGTTGGCCTGCTCGTCGAAGCGGGCCTTGAGCTCCACCAGCGCGACCACCTGCTTGCCCGCCTCGGCCGCGTCGATCAGCGCGTTCACGATCGGCGAGTCGCCGGAGGTGCGGTAGAGCGTCTGCTTGATCGCCAGCACGTGCGGATCCGCGGCGGACTGCTCGATGAACCGCTGCACCGACGTGGAGAACGCGTCGTAGGGGTGGTGCAGCAGCACGTCGCCGTCGCGCAGCGTCGCGAAGATGCTCCGCGGCGTCTGGCCCTCGGCGAAGGCGGGGTGCGTGGCGGGCACCACCGGCGCGTTCTTCAGATCCGGGCGTTGCAGCTTCTCCAGCTGGAACAGGCAGGACAGGTCGAGCAGGCCGCGCACCTCGACCACGTCGTGCTCGTCGACCTCCAGCTCCCGCAGCAGCAGCTCCAGCATGGTCTCGCTCATGGTGTCGGCGATCTCCAGCCGCACCGGCGGGCCGAACCGGCGCCGCGCGAGTTCCCGCTCCATGGCCTGCAGCAGGTCCTCGTCGCGGTCCTCCTCGACCTCCAGATCAGCGTTGCGGGTGACCCGGAAGATGTGGTGCTCGCTGACTTCCATGCCGGGGAACAGCTTGTCCAGGTGCGCGGCGATGAGCTCTTCCAGCGGCAGGAACGTCGCCTGCTCGTCCTCCCGGTCGGCTTCCACCCGGATCAGCCGCGGCACGTTGTCCGGCACCTTCACCCGGGCGAAGCGGCGCAGGCCCTCCTCCGGGTCGGTGACCATCACCGCGAGGTTCAGCGACAGCCCGGAGATGTACGGGAACGGGTGCGCCGGGTCGACCGCCAGCGGGGTCAGCACCGGGAAGATGTGGTCCTCGAAGTAGCGGCCCAGCGTGCGCTGGTGGCCCTCGTCGAGCCGCGCCCAGCTCATGATGCTGATGCCGGACGCCTCCAGCTCCGGCAGCAGCTCGTCGGTGAACACCCGGCCCAGCTTCTCGGTCAGGTCCTGGTTGCGGGCCGCGATGCGGGCCAGCTGCTCGTGCGGGGTGAGCCCGTCGGCGCTGCGCACCGACAGCCCGGTCTCCTCGCGGCGCTTCAGCCCCGCGACCCGGACCATGTAGAACTCGTCCAGGTTGGACGCGAAGATCGCCAGGAACTTGGCGCGCTCCAGCACCGGCTGCGAGTGGTCCTCGGCCACGGCGAGCACTCGCGCGTTGAAGTCCAGCCAGGACAGTTCGCGGTTCAGGTAGCGGTCGTCGGGCAGGTCCGTGCTGGCCGCGGCGCGGGTCACTGCCGGGGGCGCTTCGGGAACCCGGGCGCCGGCACCGTCCGGCGGGGTGTCGCCGTTGCGCCGCGGTTTGGCGGGCTCGCTGCTGT
>NZ_JAFRFW010000041.1:0-4417 GCF_017434145.1 Saccharopolyspora sp.
GGGCGAGTCAGGTTCGGCATAGAACCCACACCTCCTGAGCAACATCGCACAGATCAATGGATCAACCGATTCCGCGATTCGGCGGAGACGGTTTGGTGACTCAGGTCACTTGATCTGCCGAGTTCGGTGCGGGTGCGGGCTCAGCCCGAGTCGCCCAGCAGGCGGCGCAGTTCGTCCAGGTCCGTGACGATCACCTGCCGGTAGCGCCGCAGCACGATGCCCTGCTTCTCCAAGCCGTGCAGCACCTTCTCCACCGTGCGGCGCCGAACTCCGGACAGCGAAGCCAGATCGTCGTGGCTCAGCGGGGTGCCGAGCCGGTGGCTGCCGTCCCGGTCCAGGACTCCGTAGGTCTGCATGACCTCCAGCAGCACGCGCTGCACCCGGTCCGGCGCGCTGTGCTGCGCGTTGTCCACCCGGCGCCGGTTGGCCCAGCGCAGCCGCTCGTTGACCATCCTGGTGAGTTCGAAGGAAGCGTCCGCGTGCCGGTGCAGGAAGTCGTTGAAGTCCGCGGACTTGACCAGCTTCGCGCGTGCGCGCGTGCCCGCGGTGACCATCGCCGAGCGGGGGCGCTGCTCCATCGCGGCCATCTCGCCGACCAGGTCGCCGCCGAACCGCACGCCGAGCAGCGCGAACCCGCCGGCCGCCGAGACCGCCTGCACCTTCGCCGAACCGTGCAGCAGCAGGACGACGTGGGTGCTCTCGTCGCCCTGGCGCAGGATCGTCTCGCCCGCCTCGAAGATCTTCACCGTGCCCAGCCCGAGCAGCGCGTCCCGGGTCGGCGGGCGCAACCGCGCGAGCAGGCTGGCGTCCGGCCACTCGATGGCATCGGAGTTCGTTCGTTCGGCGATGACCCGATCCTCCCCAGCAGGCGGTGCCGCAACCGGCTCATGCTGTCGCCGGTTGATCGCTCTCGGTAACCGCTGACCGGGTGATCTTCGTCAGCGCAGGCGGAGCTCCGCGCGATGGGTCGCTCGGCGGGCGCCGATGCTGCGCCCCTCCGATCAGCGGGGAATTTCCACGGCGAGATCCACTGAGTTGAGTGATCATGGTGCGGGAGGCGCAGGGCACCAGCCGGGGAGGTCGGACATGACCGAGGTCAACACGAGGACCAGAGCGAGGTTCGAGGCCGCATGGGCGCAGCGCGCCTCCGCGGACGTATTAGCGCTGCTGCTGACCGAACTGTTCTCCCCGTCGCTGATCGTGCTGGTGCTGCCGCTGGCAGTGGCCTGGAGCGCGACGCACGAGCCGTGGGCGACCCTGGGCTGGGGCCTGTTCGTGTCGCTGACCAGCAGCGTGCTGCCGATGTCGGGGATCGTCGCCGGCTCCCGGCTCGGCTGGTGGGACGGGCACCACGTGCGCAACCGGGAAGGCAGGCTGATCCCGTTCGCGCTGCTGATCGTGCTGAGCTCGCTCGGCCTCGGAGTGCTGCTGCGGACGGGCGCACCGCACCTGATGGTCGCGCTGGACGTCGCGATGCTCACCGCGCTGCTGGCGATCGCGCTGATCACGGTGTGGTGGAAGGTTTCGGTGCACACCGCGGTCGCAGCCGGTGCGGTGGCGATCCTGGCGGTCGTCTACTCCGGCTGGTTGCTGGTGCTGTGGCTGCTGGTGGTGGCCATCGGGTGGTCGCGGGTGCGGCTGGGCGAGCACACCGCGGCTCAGGTCGTGGTCGGTGCCCTGATGGGGATCGTCGCAGGCGGGGCGGGTTACCTGCTGGCGGTTTGAGCTGGTCAGATCGGGACTTCGGCGTAGCGGACCGCGCCGAGTTCGGCCTGTGCGGACCCGTTGGTGGCCTGCGCGAGCCACACCTCGAACGCTTCGACCTCGTCCACCGGCACGTGCAGCTCGAACCGCACCCGCGCCGCGTAGTCCACATCGGACACCGTGAATCCGGCCGCCCGCAGGTCGTTGTCCAGCCTTCCCGCCGCGGCGTGGTCAACAGTGGTGAAGACCACGCGCACCGGCCGCAGCTCGACCAGGCCCACCTGCTCCAGTGCCGCCGACACCGCTGAGCCGTAGGCGCGGACCAGCCCGCCCGCGCCGAGCAGCACTCCGCCGAAGTAGCGCGACACCACGGCGATCACGCCGGTGATCTCGTTGCGCCGCAAGACTTCCAGCATCGGCGCACCCGCGGTGCCCGCCGGCTCGCCGTCGTCGTTGGACCGCTGGGTGCGGCCGTGGTCGAGCACCTGCGCCGAGCAGTGGTGCCGCGCCTCGTGGTGCAGCTTGCGCTGCTCGGCGACGAAGTCCTTGGCCTGCTGCTCGGTCTCCACCCGGGCGAGCACGCAGCGGAATCGGGAGCGCTTGATCACCAGCTCGTGCTCGCCGTCGGCGCGAATTCGGCGCATCGACTCCCCTTCCCGATCGCAACGCTTCTACCTGCGACGATGGTGAGGTCAGTCACCTGAACAAGCCCGATTCGCCCGGCAGCGGGGGCGTCGCGGGGTCGCTACCGCAGGTCATCCCGTTCATCCTGGCGTCACCCGGACGCGATTTTCCGTTCCGCCTCACGGGGACGTAACGTCCTCGGTCATGGAGCAGTCATCGAGTCCGCTGGAGCCTGGCACCCGGGTGCGTGCCTCGTTCGGCCGGTTCCGCGATCAGGTCGGCACGGTGGTGGAGACCGCGTCGGGGCTTCCCGACGTCTTCGACGGCCCAGTGCTGTGGGTCCGGTTCGACGGCGAGGAGGAGCCGGGGCTGGTGGCGGGCCGGTTCCTCGAACCAGCCGCCGCCTGAGCGCCGGGACCGAGGGTGCGCGGCGGTGCGCCGCCGCGGGCACTGCTGCCATGCACGACGGAACCTCTTCACGGCGGTCCCGCGGCAGGACCGCCGCGCGGGCTCCGCTCAGCCCCAGACGTCCTGGGCGACCTGCACGACCAGCCGCAGCTTCGCGACCTCCTGCTCGTAGCTGAGCGCGTTGCCTTCCTTGGTGGAGGCGAATCCGCACTGCGGTGACAGGCACAGCTGGTCCAGGTCGACGTAGCGGGACGCCTCTTCGATCCGGCGCTTGAGCTCGTCGGCCGACTCCAGCTCACCGCTTTTCGTGGTGACCAGCCCGAGCACCACCTGCTTGCCCTTCGGCACGAACCGCAGCGGGGCGAATCCGCCGGAGCGGGCGTCGTCGAACTCCAGGAAGAACCCGTCCACGTCGAGCTGGTTGAACAGCGACTCGGCCACGAACTCGTAGCCGCCCTCGGCCACCCAGGACGAGCGGTAGTTGCCGCGGCACATGTGCGTGGTCACCGACATCGACTTCGGGCGCTCGGCCAGCGAAGCGTTGATCAGCTCGATGGTCCGCAGGTGCTCGTGCTCGGCGTCGTCGCCGCGCGCGGCCAGCTGCTCGCGCTGCTTGGGGTCGTTGAGGTAGGCGAGGCTGGTGTCGTCCAGCTGCAGGTAGTGGCAGCCCATCCCGGCCAGCGCGTGCACCTCGGCGCGGTAGGCCGCGGCGAGGTCCGCGCGGAACTCGGCCAGGTCCGGGTACACCTCCGGATCGATCGCCGCCCGGCCGCCGCGGTACTGCACCATCCCCGGCGACGGGATGGTCAGCTTCGGCGTGGTCCTGGTCGTGCGGTCGGCCAGCGCGGTGAAGGCGTCGCCGAAGATCGGCTCGTCCAGCCCGAGCTTGCCGTCCACCCGCATCTCCGGGGTGGCGAACTCGATGTCGCCCGCGGCGTTGTGGAACTGCACGGTCAGCGACGAGTCCTGCACCTGGGAGATCCCGCGCAGCTGGTACAGGAAGTCCATGTGCCAGGAGCTGCGGCGGAACTCGCCGTCGGTGGCGCTGGACAGGCCCACCTCTTCCTGCATCGCGACCACGTCGGTGACCGCTTCGTCCTCGGCCTGCCGCAGCCCGGCGGCGTCCAGGCGACCGGCCGCGAACTCGTCGCGGGCCTCCAGCAAGCGGGGCGGGCGGAGCAGGCTGCCGACGTGGTCGGCGCGGAACGGCGGTGCGACGCGAGGGGTCATGGCCCGGCAAGATACTGCCCGCCGCGAGGCCGTGCGGAGCCCGCTTGCCACTGGGCGGATGATCCCAGCGCAACCGGCCCGCAGGGAGGCATTCGTCACCATATGTGAGTAACGACAACCGGGATACTCCGGACGGGTGGCTAAAATATCGCCACGGCAGACCAGCTTCGCGGGACGGATGGAGACCATGCGCGTTCTCGTCATCGGCGCCGGGATCGGTGGCCTCGCCGCGGCCAAAGGACTGCTCGAGGCCGGTCACGACGTGGAGGTCTTCGAGCACGCGGAGGCGCTGCGGGACGGCGGCGCGGCGGTGACGGTGTGGAGCAACGGAACCGCGGCGCTCGGCCAGCTCGGTGTGTCGCTGGCCGACGTGGGCAGGCCGCTGCACAGCCTCCGCTCGATCACCGATTCCGGGCGGCTGCTGTGGGAAGCCGACCTCGCCGACGTCACC
>NZ_JAFRFW010000416.1:0-5298 GCF_017434145.1 Saccharopolyspora sp.
CCGCGATGACCGGGCCGTTCTGCGCGGTCGGCCCGGACGAGCCGGGCGCGGGGTTCACAACGTGTAGACGCTGCTGCCGTCCACCAGCTCTGCGAGCTGCGGGTCATCGGAATGGCGCAGCTTGTCCGTCAACGCGCCCTCGGGCGGCACCCCGAGGGCCACCTCGTTGCGCAGCCACGCCGGTGCGTAGGAGAACAGCAGGAGTCTGCGCTGCCCGCAGCCGGGAGCGGTCGGCACCGTGCGGTGCCACAGGTTCCCGTGCATCAGGACGGCGTCGCCCGGGGCGAACTTGATCCGGTCCTCCTCCGGATGCGGCTCGTAGGTGCCGTCCAGTTCCATCCGCGGCGTCTTGTGGCTGCCGGGGATGACGCACAGCGGTCCTTCGGACTCGTCGATCTCGTCCAGGTAGATCAGCCCGTGCACGCTGTGCGGGAAGCAGAAGAACGGCGGGAGCGGCTCCGGGATGACGCACAAGTGCATGTGCCACGGCACGCCCGCGTCCGCGACCCCGGCCAATGCGTAGCGGCAGTCCATGCTGAACGAGACGCGCGGCCCCAGCAGGGCCCGCGCCACGGACAACGCGGGATCGTAGGTGATCAGCTTGTGGAACGACGCGTCCTTGTCCAGCAGCCGGCGGAAGTACAGGCCGTTGCGCTCCAGCACCTCGGCGCCGGCCGCGTCCTTTTCCTGCTCCGCCAGCGCGTCGACGGCGGCGCCGAACTCCCGCACCCATTCCGGCGGGATGAACCCCCGCCGGAGCACGTAGCCGTCCTCGACGAACCGGTCCATCTCCTCCTGCGAAGCGTGCACATCGATGTCGTGGCGCGGGTAGTCGTGCAGCCGGTTGTTGATCTCGTAGCTGACTTCGTGCCTGGACGTGGTCATGCCAACCTTCCGTCGTTGTTGCTACTTGCCGCGCGGGCTCTGCCTGATCTCCAGGTGCACGCCGGCGCTTTCCGCGGTCTCGAAGAAGGTGAAACCGCTCGAGTCCTCGCGTCGTCCGGTCAGCCAGGGCGGCAACCCGAGCTGTCCGGCCGAATCCGTGGCCGCGGCCACGTCGTCGACCAGGAACCCGAGGTGGAAGACCCCTTCACCGCGCTCCTCCAGGAACCGCCGCTGCGGGGAGTCGCCCTCGCCGGGCTCGACCATCTGCAACTGCATGTCGCCCAAGCCGACGAACTTGTACTTGAGGTTCAGCAGCCCGTCGTGGTCCGGCGGATCGAACGTGTACTGCGACAGCGGCGGGTAGTCCTGCCACGGACCGATTCCCACGGATTCGTAGAAGCGCACGGCGCGCTCGATGTCGCGCACCACGATGCAGATGTGGTGCAGCCGTCGGAACGGTGTTTCCATTCTCGCACCTTTCGGCGTCGGAATTGCGGACGCCGGGATCACAGCCGCCGAATCCGCGGCAGCGCCTCCTCGGCGATCTTCTCGAAGGTGGCGAAATCAGCGGCGTAGACGCCGGACTCGCGCGGCCAATGCACCACGAGTTCGGTCACCCCCGCCGCCGCGTACGACTCCGCCGTGCGCAAGAACTTCTCCGGCGAATCGAGGAAGTCGCCGGTGTAGCCCGTGGTCGCGTAGATCTTGTCCATCCCGGCGAAGTCGGTGCCCGCGCGCTCGCACGCCCGGGACAGCTCGCCGAGCTGCTGCCCGACGATTTCCCGCACGTCGTCGGGGGTGTACTTGCCGGAGAGGTCCGGCGGTCCCAAGCTCACGTACGCGTCCCCGCGCCGCGCCGCCAGCTCGATGCCCCGCCGACCGGCCGCGGCGACCGCGATCGGCACTCGCGGCAGCTGCCTGCAACCCGGGGTCATGCGCACGTCCACCGCCGAGTAGAACTTCCCCCGGTAGTTCGTCACATCGTTGCGCAGCAGTTCGTCGGACAGGTCGACGAATTCCTCGAACCGCTCGAAGCGCTCCCGGCGCTGCACCTGCGTCCCCAGCGCCGCCGCGTCCCCGGAATTCTCCGCTCCCGCGCCGATGCCCAGCGTGAACCGTCCGCCCGAGATGTCGTCCACGGTCACCACGTCCTTGGCGGTGGTGACCGGGTGCCGGAAACTCGGCGAGGTCACCAGCGTGCCGAGGCGGATGCGGCTGGTCACGGCGGCCGCGGCCGTCAGCACCGGGAACGCCGAGAACCACGCCCCGTCCCGCAGCGGATCCCACCACAGGTGGTCATAGGTCCAGGCGGAGTCGAAGCCCATCTCCTCGGCTGCCCGCCACCGCTGCGCGGCTCGCGACCAGCGTTGTTCCGGCAGGATCAGCACACCACAACGCACGGCTCCTCCTCAGCGAAATTCCCCGGCGGCTCGCACCGCCCGCATGACGACCTCTTGACGGCGAACGATCCGCCGCGCGCTCACCAGGCCACCGGAAGCCGCCGGATCGTCCGCAGCAGCAGGTCCGACCGCCACTCCACGTCCTCGGCCGGGATCGCCAGCCGCAACCGGGGCAACCGGCGCACCAGCAGATCGAGCACGACCTGGATCTCCATCCGCGCCAGCGCCGCACCCAGGCAGTGGTGCACGCCGTGGCTGAAGGTCAGGTGCGGGTTCTCCGAGCGGGTCAGGTCGATCTCCTCCGGGCGGTCGAACACCTCGGGATCGCGGTTGCCCGCGTACGGGAAGGAGATGACCGCGTCGCCCTCCTTGATCAGGACACCGCTGAGCTCGATGTCCGCACCGGCGACGACCGGGAACGTCGTCTCCTGCACCAGCGGCAGGAAGCGCAGCAGTTCCTCCACCGCATTCGGCACGTACTCCGGGGATTCGACGAGCCGGTTCCACAGCTCCGGCCGCTCCAGCAAGGTGTAGACCGAGTTGCAGATCTGGTTGGCCGAGGTCTCGAAGCCGCCGACCAGCAGCACCATCCCGGTGGAGATCAGCTCCTCCTCGGTGAGCCGATCGCCTTCGTCCCGCGCCAGCACCAGCGAGCTGAGCAGGTCGTCGGCCGGGGCCGCGCGACGCGCCGCGACGAGCTGCGCGAGGTGCGCGTTCAGCTCGGCGTGGCCCTGCTCCATCTGCTCGCGCCCTTGCGACCCCTGGACCTGCACGGCCCACTTCGCGAACCGGTCCTTGTCCGCCACGTCGCCGCCCAGGATCTTGCAGATGATCCTGATCGGGAGCTGCCACGCGATCGCCTCGCCGAGATCCGCAGGAGAACCGCGCTCGACCATGTCGTCGATCAGTCCGTCGACGATGACCTGCGCCTGCTCGCGCAGCTTCTCGATCTCGCGGTGGGTGAACGCCTTCATGACCAGTCGCCGCAGCCGCATGTGCTCCTGCGGTGGCGCGGTCAGCAGCGATTCGCGGCTCGCGGGGTAATCCTCCGTCGTGCGCGGAACGTCGGGGTCCTCCGGGGTCGTCCGCCGGAATCTGGGATCGTTCATCGCCGTTTTGATGTCCGCGTACCTGGTGAGCAACCAGGCCCGGCCGCCGTACGGCAGGCGCACCTCGGCGACCGGCTTGGTCGCGCGCAGCTCGGCGAACCGCGGGTGCAGTTCGAGCCGACGAGCCGGACCGAACGGATACGGCTCGATGTCGTCGTTTTCCTCGTCCACTTCTTCGCGAGCGGAAGTCATGACCTGTTCTCCTTTTCGGCACACCAGGCGGAACCGGAACCACCGCCCCGGATCCGCCGCACAGCATCGACTTTGCCGGGAAACGGTCCGGGAACCGCCGTTCAGCAGCGGTCCCTTCTGCCGGACATCCACCTGGCCGGCCGGAACTCCCCAGCTTTCCGGCCGCCTCGCGCGCCCGTGATCCCGGCGCCGATCACCCGTTGTCGGCCGCGGCGTCCAGCGTGCTCACGATCCAGCTCTGCAGACTGCGATTGCTGCGCTGCGCCGCGCTCTCCCAGCTCTGCACCCGGTTCTGGTTCAGTTCGAGCTGCACGTTGAACGACGAATCCGCGCATTCCCCGGCCGCACGCTCCGAGCTGTTTTTGATCTGCTTCCGCAGCGCGTTCTTGGACCACTTGAACTTCTCGGACAGTTCGAGCCAGTGGTCCTGCTCCTCCGGCCGCAGCCCGGCCACCTCGACGTGGTGCTGGAAGCTCAGCGACTTCCGCCGCCGGGACGGCGCGAACTTGCGCGCCACCCAGGAATAGTTCCGCAACGTCTGGTAATCCAGCATCGTCCGGTCGATCGCCCGCTTGTAGCGATCGGGGTAGGCGTCCTGCCCGTACACCAACCAATCGCCGATCCACCAAGCCGACGCACTTGATACCGTTGCCAGGGTCTCACCGATAGCACGCCAATCCTCCAGCGTTACCGGTTCGACGATCTGCAATCCGCTGGAATCCGCCACCACCGCGGGATGAATCGGCATCAAGTTGTTTTGTCCCGTTGCGTCCGCACAGTATGTGCCGACTGTCGGAATACTCAAGCGCGTCCCCCAAGAAACGGCTCAAACCTCTGCAGGCAGTGCAAGCGGAGCTTAACAAGCCGGCCTACCGGCACAAGGTCCGATCGAGTGGACGCGCCCGGCCCGTTGCCGGTCACACCGGCACCCGCACATCGGCGAAGCCCTGCTCGCGATGTCGACGAAAGGAGGTACCGGACCTCGGCTGCGCCTGCTATTCGACGCGCATGGCGCGCGTCCGGACCTGTCTCGCCGGCGAGACGGAAGCGGGCCGCCCCACGCCTCGATTCTCACCGGGAAGTCCCCGGGAAAGGAACGATGCGGGGCGCGCGGCCCGTACGATCGCAACCGCAGAAGAATTCGCGTCGGTACCCGGAGGCTCGGCGTTCCCGCCGAATGGGGGAATCGTCCGCTTTCGGGTGTTCGAAAGGAGCAGCGCATGGCCGTGCGGGAGGTGCCGATCAACTCGCTGGCGGGCACCCGGATTCGACTGCGCGAATACGCGGGAACGGCCATGCTGATCGTCAACGTGGCCTCGGAGTGCGGACTGACCGGCCAATACACCGCGCTGGAGCGGCTGCACCGCGACTACCGCACGCGGGGGTTCACCGTCCTCGGCGTCCCGTGCAACCAGTTCTACGGGCAGGAGCCCGGTGATCCGGTGGAGATCGCCGAGTTCTGCTCGACCCGTTTCGACGTGACGTTCCCGATGACCGAAAAGGTCGAGGTCAACGGCCAGGGCAGGCACCCGCTCTACGACGGCCTCGTCGAGGCGCCCGACGCGGACGGATACCGCGGCGACATCCGGTGGAACTTCGAGCAGGTCCTCGTCACCCCGGACGACGTAGTCGCCGCCCGCTTCGCACCGACCGTCGAACCCGCTTCGCCCGAGGTGCGCGCCGCCATCGAGCGCGTCCTTCCCCGCTGACCC